>CANHMN010000057.1 GCA_947461645.1 Chitinophagaceae bacterium
GACTTTCAGTTGTGATACCGATGCTTTTAAATGGTACAGCATCTTTGTTCATGAATTTGCTCATGATGTTTTTTATTTATTATTACTTGCTTGTCAATGGCAGGCAAACGGAACAATTCATGACAAGCATCATTCCTTTAAAAAAAGAAAACGTTGATCTCATAGCAGAAGATACCAAAATGATGGTAAGGGCCAATGCGCTTGGTATTCCATTGATTTGCTTTATTCAGGGATTAACCGCAGCTTTAGGCTATTGGATATTTGGTGTTGAGGATTGGGGGTTATGGGCTTTTTTTACAGGGCTCTTCGCCTTTTTTCCATTGGTTGGAACCATGATTGTTTGGGTGCCATTGGTATTGTACTTGTTTGCTACAGGCGAGGTAACCTCTGCCACCTGGCTTACTTTCTACAGCTTTATCATAACAGGAAATGTTGATTACCTTGCAAGAATGACGCTGATGAAAAGAATGGGCGATGTTCATCCTTTGATAACAGTAATTGGTGTGATTGCAGGCTTAAATTTATTTGGTTTTATGGGACTGGTTTTTGGACCGCTGTTGGTTAGCTATTTTATTATTCTGGTGAAAATTTACATCAGTGAATTTTCTGAGCGTAAAAACAAACAGGATATTTCAGCATAATGTTAAAAACGTTTAATTGATTAATGGGTATAGAAAAAGAAATAGCGCAGCGTAATTTCAGAAACGAATACCACAAAACTGCAGTCAATCTTATTTATACTTTTCATTGGTTGAATGAAAGAATGAATGTCATTTTTGAAAAACACGACATCACTTCACAACAGTTCAATATTCTTAGAATTTTAAGGGGAGCCAATAAACCATTGAGTACTTTGCAGATCAGGCAATTGATGCTTGATAAAATGAGTGACACCAGCAGAATAGTTGATCGTCTGTTGAAAAAAGAATTGGTACACAAAGTAACATCAAGCATCGACAAAAGATTAGTTGACGTATCCATCACCCCAAAAGGAATGCAATTGTTGGAGCAACTAGATACTCAACAAAAAGAAATGGATGCCATTTTCAACGGATTAAATGACGAAGAGGCCAAAATGCTAAGCGACTTACTCGATAAATTGAGAAGTGGGTTTCACAATGATAAATATTAGCCTAATTTCCTTTCCTAAACTGTTTTCATACATTAATTTTACAAATCGGTGGTACAATTGTGCTAACCGCCCGATTTGGATATGGCATTACATCAGTACTTACAGCAAAAGCAACTGCAAAAACTTTCTCCTCAGCAAATTCAATTCATGAAATTGTTGCAGGTGCCTACTGCGCAGTTGGAGGAGAGAATAAAAGAGGAGCTCGAAGAGAATCCTGCATTGGAGCAAGGTACAGAGGAGTTTGAAGATGAATTTGAGCTGAAAGATGAATTTGCCGACAATACAGAAGAGGAGCCCGATGGCAGCGAAGATGAATATGACAACATAGACATTAGCGAATATGTTCAGGACTCGGATGATGAGATTGCAGATTACAAAACGAAAGATGACAACTACCCAGAGTTAGACGACTCTGCTTCTATTCCTTACAAAGTAGAAGCCAGTTTCAATGAAATGATGATTCAGCAACTCGGATTGCTCAATCTTGATGAAAAAGAACACAAGATAGCCGAGCAGGTTATTGGCAGTTTGGATGACGATGGCTACCTTAGGAGAGATCTAACGGCCATAATAGACGATCTTGCTTTTCGTCAGAATATTGAAACAAATGAATCTCAATTAAAAGAAATTATTGTTCAAATTCAACAATTTGAACCCGCTGGGATTTGTGCAAGAAACCTTCAAGAGTGCTTATTGCTTCAACTCGAAAGAAAAGAAGACCAAGGCGAGAATGTGAAACTGGCAAAGCTTGTATTGCAAAAATATTTTGAAGAGTTTACCAGAAAACACTACGACAAAATAGAAAGAGCATTAAATCTCACTGATGAAGATTTAAGGACTGTTATTCATCAAATCATCAAACTTAACCCAAAACCCGGAGAGATCCTCGGTGCTTCATCCGGAGCGGATTTGTACTTGATACCAGATTTTTTTATTGTCAACAACAACGGCCGACTAGAGTTGTCGCTGAACAGTAAAAACGCACCTGAGTTAAGAATCAGCGATGGCTATCGAGACATGCTCAACGAATATGAGCGCAGCGCAAAAAATGACAAACGCCAGAAAGAAGCTGTATTTTTCATCAAACAAAAATTAGACTCTGCAAAATGGTTTATTGATGCCATCAAACAACGACAGGATACCTTGCACAATACCATGGAAGCCATAATGAATTACCAATACAAATTTTTTCTGTCGGGCGATGAAATGGAATTGAGGCCAATGATTTTGAAAGACATAGCTGAACAAACCAAGCAAGACATTTCAACGGTAAGTAGGGTAGCCAACAGCAAATTTGTGCAAACAGAATTTGGCACATACAAACTCAAATTCTTTTTCAGCGAAAGCCTTCAAACAGAAACAGGAGAGGAGGTGAGTACCAGAGAGGTAAAAAAAATATTATCCGACATTATTGGTCAGGAAAACAAAAAAGCGCCGCACAGTGATGAAAAGCTTACGGAAATGCTTCAGGAAAAAGGGTACAATATTGCCCGCAGAACTGTAGCCAAATACCGTGAACAATTGAATATACCTGTGGCAAGATTGAGAAAAAACATTTAAAGCACATCTATTGAAAAACGAATTGCACTTAAATGATGCACACTCCCTGCCTGACACTGAGCGTCTCTCTTTGATCGCCAGATTGTTTTCCGGCTTCTTTTCTTATTTGTTCCACCCGCTTTTTGTGCCCGTGTATGTTGTTTGCTTTTTACTTTACATTCATCCTTCTGCATTTACAGGTTTTTCAGATGAAAATCGATTTCGTACATTGGTAATCGTTATACTCAACCTTGTTTTTTTTCCATTGATAAGTGTCTTGTTGCTGAGGGCGGTTGGTTTTGTAGAGTCTATTTATTTGAAAACGCAGAAAGACCGAATCATTCCTTACATCGCATCAGGAATATTTTTCTTTTGGACCTACACCGTATTTAAACAACAGAGTGTTTATCCGCTTTTGTTGGTGAGTTTTGTCTTTGCTGTTTTTTTAGCTTCTTCGGCAGCGCTTATTGCCAATATTTATTTGAAAGTAAGCATGCACGCTATTGGTATGGGGGGTTGGTTAGGTTTTTTTCTGGTGTTGATGTTCACCAATTCCATGTTGATGAGCTTTCCGATAGCTGTTGTGTTGCTGCTAACGGGGTTGGTATGTACATCGAGGCTGATGAACAAAAGTCATATACCTTTTGAGATTTATTTGGGACTTCTTATCGGGATCCTAACCCAATACGTTGCCTATAAAGTTGTATTTTGATTCTTTATGGCCTGATGTAAATCATTCCCTGAACGCTTGGATGTTGAACGCAGTGAAAATAAATTTCACCAGTATCACTTGGGTAGAAACTATAGTTACTTCCCGGTGCAATATCGGGAGTTACAATAGAAGATGAATCAGATGAAATGATGCGGTGTGCAACAGAAGTAACATTGTTGAATGACACTCTTGCACCTAATGCAATGGTGTCCATTTCAGGAGAAAAAGAACTGTCTCTTATTTGAATAACATCAGCTGGAAGGTTTCCGGGAACAGGGTTGAACGGATCGTTTTTTTTGTAGCATCCTGCTAAAATTACGGCAGCAATAATTAATCCTGAAAACAGAACTGACTTCATAAATCAAGTTTATTTATCGTACAAATTACGATTATTTCTTTGAAAATACTTTTTGAAGGGAGATTTCCATTTTATTACCTCACCCCGCCTGCTTTGCAGTCACCCCTCTCCCAAGTGAGAGGGGGAAGGGTGTGATTTTTTTAATTTTTTACTTTTCAATTTTATCTTTTTTACCTCACCCCGCCTGCTTTGCAGTCACCCCTCTCCCAAGTGAGAGGGGGAAGGGTGTGATTTTTTTAATTTTTCATTTTGACTTTTTACTTTTAAAAAATTATTTCTTCACACTTTTAGAAACCATTAGTGCTGTTCGTAACTTCGTTAACTATGTCCAATTATTTATCCGAACTGAACGAGCAGCAAAGAGAAGCTGTTTTACATATAGATGGTCCTTTGATGATTATTGCCGGAGCGGGAAGCGGTAAAACAAAGGTGATTACCACGCGAATCGCACATTTGATGGCATCCGGGGTGGATGCATTTAATATATTGGCACTTACGTTTACCAACAAGGCTGCTGCAGAAATGAAAGAGAGAATCGAGAGAATTCTCGGTGGCAGCGAAGCCAGAAATTTATACATTGGTACTTTTCACAGTGTTTTTGCCCGTATACTTCGTGCTGAAGCATCAAGACTAGGTTATCCTTCGAGTTTCACCATTTACGATACAGATGATGCCAGGTCGGTGATTAAAGCTGTGGTAAAAGACCTTAACCTAGATGAAAAGCATTACAAGCCTGCTACAGTATTGAACAGGATTTCCATGGCTAAAAATGCACTTGTTGGTCCGGAAGAATATGCAAACGATTACCTCCTCAATCAGGAAGATGCCAAAGCCAATCGTCCGATGATTGGAGAAATTTACAAAGCCTATAGCTCACGTTGTTTTAAAAACGGTGCTATGGATTTTGATGATTTGCTCTTCAATATGTACCTCATATTAAGCCGCTTCCCTGATGCACTCAGCAAGTACCAACATAAATTCAGGTACATCATGATTGATGAGTACCAGGATACCAACACTTCTCAATATGAAATTGTGAAACTTCTTGGTGCCATGCATGAAAATGTATGCGTTGTGGGAGATGATGCTCAAAGCATATACAGTTTCAGGGGTGCAACCATTCAAAATATTCTACAGTTTGAAAGGGATTATGATGACATTAAGGTGGTTAAACTCGAGCAAAACTACAGAAGCACCAAAACCATACTCAATGTAGCCAATGGCATCATCAGCAATAACCAGGGCCAGATTGAAAAAAAATTGTTTACCGATAATGCGCAAGGTGAAAAAATAAAACTCATCAGAACCATGACTGATAACGATGAGGGCAAAATGGTAGCCGATCAGATTCAGGAATTGAAACTGCGCAATCATTTTTTCAACAAAGACTTTGCCATTCTCTATCGAACCAACGCACAGAGCAGGAGCTTTGAAGAGTCGCTTCGCCGAATGGGAATCGTTTACAGAATCTATGGCGGCATGAGTTTTTACCAGAGGAAAGAAGTAAAGGATTTTCTTGCTTACTTAAGGCTGGTTGTTAATCCCAAAGATGAAGAAGCGCTCAAACGAATCATCAATTATCCGGTGCGCGGTATCGGAAAAACTACCATCGATAAAGCTGTTTTGTTTGCCAATCAGTCCGCACAAAGCATGTGGGATGTGTTGTGTAACGCGTCTATGTATGGTTTCAGAGGTAACGCCCTCGAGTGTATTGATGCTTTTGTTACAATGGTTCAAATGTTTCAAAGCGAATTGACGAAAAAAAACGCCTACGACCTGGCTATCATTGTTGGCAAAAGCACCACATTGGTTAAAGAGCTTTTCAATGACAAAAGCACGGAAGGTCTTGCCAGATATGAGAACGTTCAGGAATTGCTTAATTCCATAAAAGAGTTTACGGAAACGCCTATGAACGAAGAGGACGGCGAAGTGGGGGATAAAGGATTGGCAACTTATTTGCAGCAAATTGCGTTACTTACAGACACAGACGATGACAAAGAAAATACAGATGCAGTAAAGTTGATGACCATTCACGCGGCAAAAGGGTTGGAATTTCCTGTGGTGTTTGTAGGTGGTCTTGAAGAAACGATCTTTCCAAGTGGCATGAGCATCAACTCCAGAGAAGAGCTTGAAGAAGAAAGGAGGTTGTTTTATGTGGCTGTTACTCGTGCCAAACAGAAGTTGTTGTTGAGTTATGCCAATGCCCGTTATCGTTTTGGTCAGCTGCAACAAAACGACCCCAGCAGGTTTTTGGAAGAAATACAAGAGGAACATTTAGACAAATCCTACTCCGGGCAATCGGCCAGAAGAAACTCAGGCAGCGATTGGGCTCAATCAAGCGCTTTTGAACGAATGAGAAGAGGTTTTGGATCAGGAGATTCAGCGCCAACATCTAAGCCAAAATCGGTGGTAAGCAGTATTGCTGCTCGTCCGCAGACGAAAGTTCATACTCCCTCTGCCACATTCGAGGCAAGTGACACATCGGTATTGAAAGAAGGCGATAAAGTGGAACACCAGAAATTCGGCTTCGGCAAAGTGCAAAAAATGGAAGGCGCTGCGCACAATCCAATAGCAACTATAGTTTTTGAGCAAAATGGCGAAAAGAAAATCATGCTCAATTATGCCAAACTGCGCATCCTTACAGCCTAAGTTCCGAAATAAGAAAAACTTCTGTTTTTCCTGTACTTTATAGACTTTTACGTAAACCAAACTTGTTCGAATTGGTTAATTTTGTGTACAATATATTCAAACTATGATCAAGACAGGCAACCCGGTAATAAGCATTTATACCGAAATGACTCCCAATCCTGAGACAATGAAATTCGTGGCCAACAAGCTTTTGTATCCCGGAAAAAGCATCGATTTTCCCGATGAAGCGAGTGCAAAGCCTTCGCCTTTGGCTCAGGAACTGTTTTCTTTCCCATTCATCAAGGCCGTATTTATTGCCAGTAATTTTGTTACACTTACCAAAACAACGGAAACTGATGATTGGCAAGACATGATTCCAACCGTAAAGCAATTTTTAAAAGAATACCTCGAAGAAGGTAAAATGGTGGTGAATGATGAGGAGGTACAGAAAATAAAAGCCGAAAGCTCCAACGTGATCAGTGCTGATGACAACGACGTGGTAAAGCGCATCAAAGAATTGCTTGAAAACTATGTGAAGCCTGCAGTAGAAATGGATGGCGGTGCTATTCAGTTTAAAAGCTTTGAAGACGGCAAAGTAAATTTGATGCTTCAAGGCAGTTGCAGCGGTTGTCCTTCCTCCATGATTACTTTGAAAGCAGGCATTGAAGGCATGATGAAAAGAATGATTCCTGAAGTAAAAGAAGTAGTGGCCGAAGCAGAATAATTTAATTGAAACAATCTTTTTACAATGGCACTTCAATTGAAGTGCCTTATTTTTATCAAGTTGTTACTGTTGCCTATTTTTAATTCTTTCAAATGAATTTCTTTTCTGTTTGGAAAATATTGTCCGAAAATATTCTAGCTACCAAATGGCAGGAATGGCTTAGTACTTTTTTTCAAATTGCCAGTGTTTGGTATGCCAAAAAAAATGATGTAAAGGTTTATCCTGCCGGAATAGTTGGTGTTTTATTAGCAGCGTATCTGTATTTTTTCATGGCCAAACCTCCCTTGTATGCTGATGGAATACTTAACATCTATTACTTTTTCATGAGCATCTATGGTTGGTACAACTGGTCGCTCAAGAAAAATGAAATGGAGGTTTATCCCATTAGTTCATGCAAAAAAAATGAATTGATAATGGGCCTTTTGATTTTTGTTAAAGGCTGGATTATCCTTTATTTTTTGTTGGTAAACCTTACAGACAGCAACACCCCTATTTTGGATGCATTGGTTTCGGCAAGCGCAGTTACTTCCATGTGGTGGATGGCCAAAAGAAAAATAGAAAATTGGCTGGCATGGATTGCTTCCAATCTTGTTGCCATACCTTTAAATTTTTACAAAGGCTTTATGTTGTTTACGCTGATGTATGTTTTGTTTTTGTGGCTGGCTGTTCTTGGCTATTTAGAATGGAAAAAGCAAATCAAGCCGCTAAACAAAGCGATGTAGTTTTTTACAGAACATGATGAAATCAACAGAGATAAAAAAAGTAGTGCTGATTGGTCCTGAATCCAGCGGGAAAAGCACCTTGTGTGAAAAGCTCGCCATTCATTATGATGTTCCTTTTGTTAAGGAGTATGCAAGAACCTACCTTGGGCATAACGGTTCGGCATACCTGCACGAAGATCTTTTGCATATAACCAAAGGACAACTATTGGAAGAAAAGAAAGCCTTGGAAAGAATTGATTTAAATGCGAAGCCAACTTCTAAGCCTTTATTGTTTTTAGATACAGATTTATACGTGATAAAAATATGGAGCGAACTTGTGTTCAACAGATGCGATGCAAGTATTTTGAATGCAATTGCTGTAAACAACAACAGTTTGTATTTGCTTTGTGAGCCCGATATTCCTTGGGTTGAAGATCCGCTTAGAGAATACCCTGATTGTGCCATTCGCTATTTGCATTACCTTCATTACAAGGATGCTATGGTAAACCAACACATCGGTTGGGTAAACATCAATGGAAATTTTGAGGCAAGATTTAATAAGGCTGTTGAGGCTGTTGAGGCACTATTTCAATAAAGCATCAATATCCGGGTCGCCCTCGAGGTTATTCATTTGTACCATTATTCTTCCAGCGCGAACAGTTACATACCTGCATGCAGGTTTTACAGTAAATTTCTTCGGATTGGGAAGACAAGCAGCTATCATTGCCGCTTCTTTTCTGGTAAGGTTTTTTGCATCCTTATTAAAATAAGCTCTCGCGGCAGCTTGTACACCAAAAATACCTTTTCCCATTTCGGCAATGTTGAGGTAGTTTTCCAAAATGCGCTCTTTGCTCCAAAGCAATTCAATCATGAATGTGAAATATACTTCGAGTCCTTTTCTGAAAAATCCTCCATGTTGCCACAGGAAAATGTTTTTGGCTGTTTGCTGACTTATGGTACTGGCACCTCTTGTTTTATTGGGATGCTTTTTGTTGTATTTCATGGCTTTTTTGATGGCTTTGATGTCAAACCC
>CANHMN010000058.1 GCA_947461645.1 Chitinophagaceae bacterium
ATAAGTGGTCCTAATGCTGGTGGCAAAACTGTAACCATGAAAACAGTTGGGCTTCTTCAGTTGATGCTTCAGGCAGGTTTGCTTGTTCCTGTGAGTGCCGATAGTGAAATGGGTATTTTTAAACAGATGATGATTCACATTGGAGACACGCAGAGTATAGAATTTGAGCTAAGCACATACTCTGCTCACCTTACACACA
Organism: Chitinophagaceae bacterium; assembly: GCA_947461645.1. Lineage (GTDB taxonomy): Bacteria > Bacteroidota > Bacteroidia > Chitinophagales > Chitinophagaceae > Ferruginibacter. Next base: position 200 of record CANHMN010000058.1, read on the forward strand.
TGAAGCATTTCATTGAAAATACGAGCGGCAAGACGCTTTTTTTTATTGATGAATTGGGTAGTGGTAGTGATCCCAATTTAGGTGGGGCTTTTGCAGAAGTTATCATGGAAGAGCTGGCCAAAAAACATTCCATGGGGATTGTCACAACGCATTACCTCAATTTGAAAGTCATGGCCAATCAGGTTTCCGGCGTCTTTAATGGCGCGATGCAATTTGATGAGAAAAACTTGCTGCCATTGTATAAATTAAAAACAGGCTCACCAGGAAGTTCTTATACTTTTTCAATTGCTGAACGAATAGGTTTAGATAAAAAATTGATTCAAAGGGCCAGAAAGCTGGTAGATGACAATCAATTTAAGTTAGATAAATTGCTGAACCAGTCTGAGCAACATTTGCAATCTATATTCAAAGAAAAAGAGCAGCTTCATTCGCTTCTTAAAGAAAATGAAAAGCTTAAAAAAGAAATGCAGGAGTTTATCGATAAGGAAAGACACTCGCAGGAAATGGAACGATTAAAATTGCAAAACAAAGTTGCTGAGGAAAAGCTCTTGTACAACAAGGAAATGGAACGAAAGCTGAAGTCGCTGGTTGTAGAGTGGAAAAAGTCAAAAGACAAGGATAGTGTGGTAAAATTGATACAAGATCTGCTTTTTCAACAAAAAGAGAAAAACACCAAAGAAAAGAAAACAGAAAAAGAGAGCAGTAAATATGAAGAGATTACGGGTGATATTAAGGTGGGCTCACTGGTAAGAATGAAAAAGAATCGTCAAACAGCAACGGTCTTGGAAATAAGAGGTAAAAAAGCATTGTTGAAGGTAGGAATAATGCCAATGCTCGTTGATCAAAAAGATATAGTGTTGATAATGGAAAAAGTTAAGTCGTAAAATACTATCTACACAATCTTATTCAAAATAGACTATGCTTTTACGTTAGCTCACACAAGCGTTGTGGATTTGGCTTTAGGTTTCTTGTTAAGGTATGGAATTATGGCAAGGCAACTCAATCCTACAATAATCATTATTCCTGTTGAAACACCCCACATCATCCAGCCAAAAGCCTTTCCCATTGTTGATGGAATGCCGTATAAAAGAAGGGTTTGCATTACAAATATGGGGAATGATCCAATGCCGCCCGGTGTAACAATCATAGATAGGGTAGCAAGGGTTAAAACTGCGCAAGCTGCTGAAATTCCAAGTGATTCAGTGCCTTCCATGCCCAGGAATCCAATGTAAATTTGGCCTAGGTACATTGCCCAAATTAATAGTGTTAACCCAAAAAATTGTTTTCTTTTTTTAAGTTGTTTGATTGATTTTAATCCTTCTATCAGTCCTTGAAAGAAAGCATTTGTCTTTTGAACAAATTTTCGGTTCGGATATTTTTTAATTAAAGCTTTAATCAATTTTACAACAGCCCATAGCATGGCGATTCCAAGAATAGGTTTCATCCAAAAATAAGTGCTTTTGTAGTTAAGTGTTGATAGCTGACTTTCTAAAAAATGGCTTACTTTTTCAATTTGCACCAGAATGGTAATTACAATGAAAAAAAGGTAGCACAAAAGGTCAAATCCTCTTTCCATAATGATGGTTCCAACGAGCTTTTCGATTTTAAGTTTTTCATATTTAGCAAGAAGGGTACACTTTAACAATTCACCCAGCCTTGGAATTGCAGCGTTGGCAAGGTATCCGATCATGGTTACCGAAAATACATTTGAAAGTTTGGTTTTATAGCCCATGGGTTCCATCAACAATTGCCATCTTTTGGAACGGGCTATATGACTAATGATGCTCATTAATGCTACCGGTACTATCATCCAATAATTGGCATTTTTGAGCGCGGCAACAAATTCTTTTTCTTCAGCATCGCTCATGCCTTTAAGTTGCCACCATACCAAAAACAATCCTCCCCCTAAAAAAATCATGTATTGTATATAGGTAAATAAACGCTTGCTCATAAACATCAATTTAGTGAATGTTACGCAAAAGGAAAAACTTCAGGCATCAGAGAGCAGTGAATATTAAATTATCGATAAGCCGAATGTTATTTATAGTAGCAGCTACAAGCACTACATAAATTTCACCTTTTGTAAGATGAGTGATTTCTATCAGTGCCTCATCGGTTACGGCAAGATAGTCTATGTCAAATCCTGCACCTACAATTTCATCAGAAGCGGAATTTAATAGCAGGTCAAGGGATTGATGGTTTGCTTCGTTTTTTATTTGAGACAAGCATTTGAAAAGTACTTCAGCAGTTTTGCGTTCTGTTTCATTCAAACGTAAATTTCTGCTGCTCATGGCCAGTCCGTTTTCGGTTCTTTTTGTTTCGCAAGTCTTGATGAAAACATTTGGATGAAATTCATTGGTCATTTTCTGTAAAACCAGACACTGCTGATAATCTTTTCTTCCCAAATACAAGGTATGGCAAGATACAATGTCAAGCAACCTGTCAACTACCATACAAACTCCTTGAAAATGTCCTGGTCGGTATTTTCCTTCGAATATGTTCTCCAGATAACCAAGCGTATAATTCTTTTTAAGAAAACCATCAGGGTAAATTTCATCCTTCTGTGGAAGAAATAAAATGTCGCAACCTGCTTTTTCCAACAAATAAATATCATTCTCAAGTGTAGTGGGATATTTTTCAAAATCAGAAGGATTGTTGAATTGAGTTGGGTTCACAAATATGCTACAAACGGTTAAATCGTTTTCTTTTTTTGAAACTTCAATTAAAGAAAGGTGACCTTCATGCAAGGCGCCCATAGTAGGAACAAATCCAATAGTTTTAGCATTTTTAGCTTCGATTCTTAGCCAATCTGAAATTTCTTGTGTCTTTTTATAAATTATCACCTTTAGGGTATTGGTTAAAAAATGGTTATTCTAACAAAAAGAGTAATAAATATCGGTTGAATTTCTTCAAAAATAGGGTTAACGGTGTAATTCTTTTTATAATAAGTTTTGTCATAATCCTTTTGAATTAAGTTTTTGATAAATATTCAGTACTTTTGCACCCAGCTTTTTTATGTAATAACCAACATATTGCGAATGTCTACAAAGAAACGAATCCTCTTTATTGCCAATGAAATGTCACCTTATTTGGAGTTGACTGAATTTGCTGAGGTAGTTAACAAACTGGCTGTGATGTCGAACGACAACAATCTGGAAGTCAGATGCATTATGCCCAGATTCGGAACCATTAATGAAAGAAGACACAGACTTCACGAGGTGGTAAGATTATCAGGTATCAATGTAACTATTGATAATGACGATTATCCGTTGATTATCAAAGTTGCTTCTTTACCCAATGCCAGATTGCAGGTTTACTTTTTAGACAATGATGACTTCTTTAAGCGCAAGTTTGTTTTTACGGATGAAAATGAAAAATGGTTTGATGACAATGCATTGAGAACAGTACTTTTCTGTAAAGGCGCATTGGAAACCGTTAAAAAGTTTGGTTGGCCTCCTGATATCATTCATTGCAGTGGCTGGATGACCGGTTTGATTCCTATGTTTATTAAATACGCTTACAAGAAAGAGCCGATCTTCAGCAACAGCAAAATTGTTTTTACCATAGGTGAAAATACTTTCAAGGAAAAATTGGGTGCTGATTTGCTAAAGTTTGCTTCTATTCACGATAACATAACCAAAAAAGAATTGGAGTATTTTAAAGAGGCGAACAATACTGCTATGTTCAGAGGTGGTGCACAATTTTCTGATGCCATAACCTTTGGTGCTGAAAACATTGACAAAAAGCTTTTGGAGGAATTTTCAAAAGTAAAAGGTAAGAAAGTGCTAAAGTTTGATGCTGAATCAGATCTCTCAGAATACATTCAACTGTTTAATGATCTTTCTAATTAATTCAAACTACCGGTAATTTTACTTAACAACATTATTTTTTAGGTGCGCATGCAAAAATCTAGATTGCTCTTCAGTATTGTTATTTTAGGATATGTTTTTTTTGCGGGTTGTACAAAATTTGATTCCACAACCATTGGAAGTGATATCATACCTGAAGTTGATAATGTTAATACATTTGCTGATACATTAAATATTTTGTCTGTTCAAGATTCTTTTGCGGGCAACTACAAAGACAGCACCGTTCTAAGTCTTAACGATTCCTACGTTTTAGGGAAGTTAACAGATCCAACACCCTTAGGACAAACGGAAGCCAATTTATACCTCCAACTCAAGCCTTCTTTTTATCCTTACGTTATCGGTACATCCGGAAGAGATAGTATCGTAAAGACGGACTCTGTAGTACTTTGTCTGAGTTACAAATCTTTCTATGGAGACACGTTAGCCCCGTTGCTGCTTCAGGTTTTTGAAGTTGATAAAAATGCAGGCAATTGGGATTCACTAGGTAAATTACACAACATCAATTTTGCTCCACCGGTAAATTTTGGTTCAACGCTGAGTGATATCAAATCAATAGATCTTAGACAGCTTGGCAGTTATGTGAAAGTAGGTCCGAGAGATTCTGCAAAAAATCAGATTCGCATAAAACTCAACGACGATTTCAAAAATCGCTTATTTGGATTTGATACTTCTGCAAATTCTTCCAATAATGCCTTTAGGTCTGATTCGTTATTCAGAAGCAAATTCAATGGATTTGCAATTAGAGTTCAGCAAGGTAATGTTTTGGCATACATTGGATTAACTGATGCTAATACCAGATTGGAATTGCATTATCAAAAAAGAACAAGGCCTGCTGTTGATTCACCCTATGCCGCAAAGATTGATTCCGTTTACAGAAGCTTCAGTTTCAATACCACAACTATTGGAACGGTCAGAAGATCACAGGTTTCCAATAATATTATCAGAAGCAGAAATGCCATGCCGGATGGCAGTCAGGAATTATACATACAGACATCGCCCGGAACCTTTGCTACATTGGAGATTCCTGCACTTACTAATTACGGCAACAGAATAGTGCATAGGGCAGAATTACAATTACAACAAATACCCGATCCTTCATCCGACAATATTTACACGGCACCCATAAATCTTTACCTTGATTTAGTAGATACTCCGGCAAACAGATGGAAGCCTGTTTATTTTGATTTAAACCCCAGTTACCTCTACGATCCTGACAACCAAATATCTGGCTATCCTTATTTTCCTTTTGTTGGAGGTGTTGATATCAATTATTTTGGAGGTAACTTAAGAAAAAAAGCAGGCCCAGTGGGTGAACAGGTTTACTATAACTTTAACCTCACGCGTTATGTGCAGCAAATTGTTACTAAGAGAACGCGAAACCATAAATTAAGGGTTTTTGCTCCGTTCAGTTTCTCTTATCCGCAATATGGTTCAAGCGTAATTTCTTATTACAATCCTATTGCGTATGGAAGGGTTAAGATTGGTGGAGGCAGCAATCCAAATCCAGCATATAAAATGAAGCTTAGAGTGGTTTATTCCAATATCAAATAAAATTATAAAAACAGAGCCTCTTTAGAGGCTTTGTTCTTTTATGCATCAACCCCTATCTTTGCAAACAAAAAAACAATTATGCCATATTTATTTACATCAGAATCAGTAAGTGAAGGTCATCCGGATAAAGTTGCCGATCAAATCAGTGATGCTTTGATAGATAATTTTCTTGCCTTCGACGCCTCTAGTAAAGTTGCCTGTGAAACACTTGTTACTACGGGTCAGGTTGTTCTTGCAGGTGAGGTGAAAAGTAAAGCTTACCTGGATGTTCAGGAAATTGCAAGAGGTGTTATTCGCAAAATTGGATACACCAAAAGTGAGTATATGTTTGAAGCAAATTCTTGCGGTATTCTTTCTGCCATTCACGAACAATCGAGCGATATCAATCAAGGTGTAGATAGAAAGAAAAAAGAAGAGCAGGGTGCCGGAGATCAGGGTATGATGTTTGGATATGCTTCGAACGAAACAGAAGATTACATGCCCTTGGCTTTGAATTTGGCTCACAAATTGCTTGAGGAATTAGCTGTTTTGAGAAGAGAGAACAAGCAAATTAAATACCTGCGTCCTGATGCTAAAAGTCAGGTTACCCTAGAGTACGATGATAACAACAAGCCTGTTCGCATCGATGCTATTGTTGTTTCTACGCAGCACGATGATTTTGGCAAAGATGATACCATGTTGGCTAAAATCAAAAAGGATATCATCAACATATTGATTCCAAGAGTGAAGGCAAAGTATCCTAAATACGCTCACTTGTTCAACAATAAAATCAAATACCACATCAATCCAACAGGTAAGTTTGTAATTGGTGGTCCACACGGCGATACCGGACTTACAGGCCGTAAGATTATTGTTGATACTTATGGAGGTAAAGGCGCGCATGGTGGTGGTGCTTTCAGTGGTAAAGATCCAAGTAAGGTGGATCGCTCTGCAGCATACGCTACTCGTCACATTGCCAAGAACCTTGTTGCTGCAGGCTTGTGCGATGAAGTGCTTGTGCAGGTTTCTTATGCTATTGGAGTTGCACAGCCAACGAGTATCAATGTAGTCACTTATGGTACATCTAAAGTAAACATGACTGATGGCCAGATTGCTGAGAAAATCATGAAGATGGCTTGTTTCGATATGCGCCCTTATTTTATTGAGCAAAGATTGAAATTAAGAAATCCAATGTACAGCGAAACAGCTGCCTATGGTCACATGGGTCGTAAGAATGAGGTTGTTGAAAAAACATTCGTGTCACCTGATGGTAAAAAAGTAACTAAGAAGGTTGAATTGTTTACCTGGGAAAAATTGGATGCCGTTAAGGAAGTAAAAAAGGCATTTGGATTAAAATAATCGCTTTTGCAAAACAATATGAAAGCCATAAGTTACATTAGCTTATGGTTTTTTATTTTATCAAAGAATTTTCAAAAACAGAATATATAACAACGAGTGAAAACATTCAGACATCAGCACCAAAGACCTAAAAAAAATACCCTGATCATTGGAAGAGAGGCTGTAATTAAGGCATTGAAGGAAAGAAAACAATTGGAGCGTATTTACATGCAAGCCAACTCGACGGGTGCTTGGGTAGAGGAAATTAAAGCCCTAGCCCAAGTGGAATTGGTTCCCATCAACAAAGTGCCTGTAGAAAAGCTGAACAGCTTCAATATCAGTAATCACGAAGGTTGTATTGCGCAAATAGCCAAGATTCAATACCAGGATTTGCAACAAATCATTTCTTTTGTGGTGGATAAAGGAGAAGTGCCATTGTTTTTGATTTTAGATGGGGTAACAGACATCAGAAATATTGGAGCTATTGCCAGAAGTTCCTTTTGCTTCGGAGTAAATGCAATCATCATTCCCGATAAAGGTGTAGGTGCTTTGAATGAAGACGCTATACTGACATCAGCCGGCGCTTTGGAAGAAATTGCTGTTTGCAGAGTAGGAAGTTTAATGAAAGCGGTTGATGAACTTCATTTGAATGGCATTCAGGTTTTTGCCAGTGAAATGACAGCGGAAAAGAATATTGCCCATATTGATTTTACAGTGCCTTCTGCAATTGTGATGGGAGGTGAAGAAAAAGGTATTTATCCTGCACTCATGAAAGTATGTGATGAAAAGTTTCGTATACCCATGACCGGTAATTTTGAATCTTTGAATGTATCAGTAGCTACAGGAGTAATATTGTATGAAGTGATGCGTCAAAGACAAATCGTTTAATTAAAAATAAAAAGTACTGCTATGCTGAAATACGTGGAATGTCCAAGAGATGCTATGCAGGGTTGGAAAACATTTATTCCAACAGCACAAAAGATTGCTTACTTGAATACTCTGTTGGAAGTAGGGTTTGATACCATCGATTTCGGAAGTTTTGTTTCTCCTAAAGCTATTCCTCAAATGGCAGATACGAAAGAAGTATTAAAAGGTCTGAACATTGGAAAAACTCCCTCAAAATTACTTGCCATAGCGGCCAACAAAAGGGGAGTGGACGAGGCGGTTGTTTTTGATGAAATTGATGTACTGGGTTTTCCTTTTTCTGTATCTGAAACCTTTCAAAAGAGAAATTCCAATGCAACTATTGCTGAATCTTTTGTTCAATTAAATGAAATCATTGAAATTACCTCAAAGCACAACAAAGAGTTGGTAGTATATATATCTATGGGTTTTGGTAATCCATATGGCGATCTATATCATGAAGACATTGTGTTGCAATGGGTAGAGAAATTGGTTCAGTCCGGTGTGAAAATCATTTCGTTGGCTGATACTGTTGGATTGGCCAATGCCAACCAGGTTTATGCCACAACACATCAATTGATTCAAGCATTCAGGCAAGTCGAAGTTGGTGTTCATTTGCATTCTACTCCAGATAGTTGGAAACCTAAAATTGATGCTGCGATTACCGCAGGATGTTTGCGTATTGATGGTGCCATGAAAGGAATTGGTGGTTGTCCGATGGCCGGAAATGACCTAGTTGGAAACATGAATTCTGAACAATTGATTCCTTATTTTTTACAGAAGGAATTAGTGGCTTCCATCAATTCTACAGCTTTTTCAAATGCTTCCGAGCAAGCATCACATTTATTTCTATAAATCTAATCATGGAATTCAGGCTTCCCTTTACACCAAAACCCTTTGCTGAAAAAATAACTTTAAACCAG
>CANHMN010000059.1 GCA_947461645.1 Chitinophagaceae bacterium
AATGGATTTGTAGAGTAAAAAGGCAAAGCATTCTTCAATAAATCGTCGCTGTATATTCCTGCCACAAATAGCAGTGAATCTCCAGGCAAAAAGAAGCCTGCGAAAAGACCGGTTTCGGCAAATATCACAAATAAGATAAACCATAAACCTGCATTTTCGATATACCATTGCGGCTGCAACAATTGCATCCAATGAAATTCAAGTAAGACTGAAGAAATCATCGTTTTCTTTTTTCGTTAGTATTATTCCTGTTCATCAGAAACAATTGTTCTTTTTTTTATTTTTTTACAACCTTCCACAATAATAACAATTTCACCTTTTACTCCTTTGGCTTGAAAGTATTCCACTACATCTATTAAAGTCCCTCTTTTGTTCTCTTCAAATTTCTTGGAGAGTTCCCGACTTACACAACAATTCCTATCTCCACCAAAATGTTCAATAAATTGCTGAAGTGTTTTCAATAATCTCATCGGACTTTCATAAAAGATCATCGTACGTTCTTCCGTTTCCAGTTTTTTTAACATCGTCAACCTTCCTTTTTTCAAGGGAAGAAATCCTTCAAAGCAAAACGCATCAGAAGGCAATCCGCTGTTAATTAAGGCAGGAACAAAAGCTGTAGCCCCGGGCAGACAATTTACTTCAATGTTGTTTGCTATGCACGACTTTACCAGTAAAAATGCAGGATCACTAATACCGGGCGTACCTGCATCAGACAACAATGCTATTTTTTTGCCTGTTAGCAATTGATCGGTAAGGTGAGGTGAAACTTTATGTTCGTTGTGTTGATGATAAGGAGATATTGGCTTGTTGATATTGTAGTGGTTCAAAAGTACAGAAGATGTTCTGGTGTCTTCAGCAATGATAAGGTCAACTGAATGAAGTACCTCAACTGCTCTATAGGTCATGTCCGACAAGTTACCTATAGGCGTTGGAATGATATAGAGCATAAACTAACTGGTGTTGTAAAATCAATGAATGATTTTATTTCTAAAAATCAAAGATAAAATAATATAGCTCACAAAAATTAAAGCCACCGAAGCCCATGAAAAAAGGATAATCAAAGGGACACTTATTAACAGTAAAAGATAGAGTTGAATATTGTCATTGAATTTCAGGTTCTTTATTTTTAAAGACATCATAGGCAAATTGCTTACCATTAAAAAGCTTAAGGAAGCAATCAAAGCATATAAAAACCATTTGTTGGTTAGCAAATAAAAAGTGATGGTATTTTCAGAGAACCAATACGCCAATGGGAAAGAGGCTACCAACAAACCTACAGCCGGTGTAGGTATCCCTTTGAAATAAGAAAAGCCTGCATCATTTGTATTGAATTTTGCCAAACGGTAAGCTGCTGCCATTGCCAATATAAAAGAAGGATACAAAACCCATTGACTGCAATTGATGCCATTTTCATCTCCTGCGTAACTCAAGTAAAGAAATTGAAACAAAATCAGAGAAGGCGCCACTCCGAAGCTAACTACATCAGCCAAGGAATCAAGTTGCTTGCCTAATTCAGAGGTTGCATTAAAAAGCCTTGCTACAAATCCATCCAAAAAATCAACCAATGCAGCCAATCCTATAAAGACAGAAGCCATTACAATTTGCTGAGGAAGATCAACAATATAATTGCCTTCAAGTGATTGCCGAACCAGAATGCCGTTTCTTAAAATAGCCACTATGGCAAGACAACCAAAGAAAAGGTTGAGCAGAGTGAATAAATTTGGAATTTGTTTTTTCATGCTTTAACTAGCTTGATAAATACTAATAACGGAAAAGAATACACTAAATAAATATTCAGAGAATCAACAACATCATCTTTTTTTCATCAAAGATTCTATGTCCTCAACCGTGATTGGAATATTCTTCATCAAATCCTTGTTGCCTGTTTTTGTTATCACAAAATTATTTTCAATTCTGATTCCCATTTGCTCCTCTTCGATATAAATTCCGGGTTCAACAGTAAATACCATTCCAGGCTTTATAGGAGAAGTTCTTGTTCCCAAATCATGAACATCTATTCCCAGATGATGTGAAATACCATGATAAAGGTATTTAGCATAAGCCCTGTTTTCCGGGTCTTCATTTTTAACATCAGACTTCCTCAATAAACCTATTTTTTGGAAGACTATAGTTGCTTCCTCTCCTACTTTTTTGGTATAGTCAACAATGCTAATTCCGGGTTTTAAGATGCTCGCCGCATATTGATGCAAATGCAAACAAGCATTGTAAACCGTTTTTTGTCTGCGGGTAAACTTACCATTAACCGGAATAGTTCTGGTTAGGTCGGCACAATAATTACCGTATTCTGCGCCGAAATCCATCAACAGCAATTCTCCGTCTTTACACTCTTGGTTATTGTCTATGTAATGAAGTGTTCTAGCTCTGTCACCGCTGGCGATGATGGAACCATAAGCTGGTCCTGTGGCACGCTGCGATAGAAAGGAATGCCATATTTCCGCTTCAATTTCATATTCCATAACACCAGGCTTCACAAAACCCAATATTCTGCGAAAAGTAGTATCGGTAATGTCTATTGCCTTTTGCATTACTTCAATTTCTTGCGGTGTTTTAATTGACCTCAATTCTTTCAGTAATTGTGCGCTTCTTTTGTAAGTATGCAATGGATATTTAGCGCGCATTTCTTGGGCATACCTGTAATCTCTCACAGGCACAAAATTTGATTTTCGGTCGTTCTCGTTCGTGTTGAGGTAGATGTTGTCTGCCAAATGAATCCAAGGCTGCAACATCCCTTCTATACTGTCTAACCAAACAATAGTTTGAATACCGGAGATGGATTGCGCTTCGTACTTACGCAATCTCTTTCCATCCCACTTTTCTTTCAATTCATTGGGCCTTACCAAAACAAGCACTTCCCGAAATTTGGGATCGGGATTGTCGGGAAAAAGAACAAGCATCGAATCTTCTTGCTCAATACCCGTGAGCCAGAACAAATCAGAATTTTGCTTGAATTTATACAACTGATCGGCATTGGTAGGCAACTCATCATTGCTGTTGAAAATAGCGATGGATTGTTTAGCCATCTTTTCGACAAACCGACGCCTGTTGGCAATGAAAATCTCAGGATTTAATGGTAAGTATTTCATACAAATAAATTAAAAACAGAAAAAAGGGATGAAGATTCAAAACTAACCAAATATTTCCTTTGAAATCAACATTTGTTGGCTGCAAAAGAGTTATCAACAACAATTGATGATTAAATCATGATTTAACTGATAAAACCAACTAAATTTCATTCACAAATATTGATACAAAGGATCGTGTTTTTGTGGAAAAAAAGCAAAGAAATATATTGTTTTTAAAAAAAGGGTAAATACCTAAAGGATGATACAATCTTCATTTGAACTTTTTGAAAAATAGACAACTATTTGAACTCTTTTTAGATTTCTTTCAATATCAATGGCCATTTTTAGCAATCTCAATAAATACTACTCGCTACCTTTGTGCACCTTAAAACGATTGCAATGTCTTTAAACACACTCAACTCTGCTCCTTTGGAAGCACTTCAACAAATGGGTATTTCAACAAAAGGAAATGTTCATTACCAACAAACACCAACTAATTTGGTGGAGCAAACCCTTCAAAGAAAAGAAGGTGTTCTAAACGACACAGGAGCCCTTGTCATCAAAACCGGAGAATTTACCGGCAGAAGCCCAAAAGATAAATTTATCGTAAAAGACAGTATTACTTCAGACACAGTTCACTGGAATGATTTCAATATTCCCATTGAAGAAAAATATTTCGATAACATGTACGAGAAGCTAACGAAATATTTGTCTGACAAGGAAATTTGGGTAAGAGATTGTTATGCTTGCGCTGATTCGAATTATCGATTGAACATAAGAGTAATCAATGAAAACCCATGGAGCAACATTTTTGCTCACAACATGTTTTTACGTCCGACGCAAAGTGAACTTGAGCATTTCAAAGCTGATTGGCATATTATACAGGCGCCGAGCTTCAAAGCTGATGCCACTGTTGATGGAACTCGCCAGCACAATTTTGCCATGGTTAGCTTTTCCAAAAAAACCATTCTGATTGGTGGTTCGGGTTACACAGGTGAAATGAAAAAAGGAATTTTTACCATCCTCAACTACATTTTACCACAGGAAAAAAATGTACTGAGTATGCATTGTTCCGCCAATATGGGTAAAGACGGCGACACGGCGATATTCTTTGGATTGAGTGGTACGGGTAAAACAACCTTAAGTGCAGATCCCAACAGAAGTTTGATTGGTGATGATGAACATGGCTGGACAGACGAAACAGTTTTCAACTTTGAAGGAGGATGTTATGCTAAAACAATTGATTTGAGCGAGGAAAAAGAACCTGAGATTTTTCATGCCATTAAACATGGTGCCTTGGTTGAAAACACGGTGTTCTTTGAGGGTACGAATAAAATAGATTTCCACAGCAAAGCCATAACTGAAAATACAAGAGTTAGTTACCCTTTGAATTACATCAGCAATGCTTTAGAGCCATCTGTTGGAAAAACGCCTAAAAATATTTTCTTTTTAACAGCAGATGCTTACGGCATATTGCCTCCCATCAGTAAGCTTTCTCCCGGACAGGCAATGTATCAATTTATTAGTGGCTACACTGCAAAAGTGGCCGGAACCGAAGCTGGTGTAACTGAGCCAAAATCAACTTTCAGCGCATGTTTCGGTGCACCCTTTCTACCATTACACCCGGGCAAATATGCTGAAATGCTTGGAAAGAAAATGAGAACACATGATGTAAAAGTTTGGATGATCAATACCGGTTGGACTGGCGGACCTTATGGCATTGGACATAGAATGTCATTGAAATATACAAGAGCCATGATCACCGCCGCGCTTGAAGGTAAATTAGACAACGTATCTTACGAAGCGCATCCTGTTTTTGGTATGATGATGCCAACAACTTGCCCTGATGTTCCTGCTGAAATTCTCAATCCAAGAAATACCTGGAATGACAAAACAGCTTACGATGAAAAAGCAACTGACCTTGCCAACCAATTCATCAAAAATTTTGAAAAATATGCTTCGGGTGTAACAGAAGAAATTCTGGCTGCAGCCCCCAAGCCATAACGATTCAGTTTTTTGTTTGTTAAACAGCCTCCGAATTTTCGGGGGCTGTTTTTTTTGTCACACAATTGTCATTATTTAAAAACAAGGTTTTCATGACAATACCATGATAAATGACGAAGTGCAAATTGCGAAATTTGCAGCCTGAAAATCACTAATGGTAAAATCAATTGTTTTTACGGCTTTGCTTTTTATAACAAAATCATTTTTGTATGCTCAAGCCATAAGCAATGATGATACAACCAAATGGTTGAACGAAGTGATTGTAACTTCTACAAGAACCGCTTCTAAGCTTGCAAATGTGGCTGTTCCTGTTCAGGTAATCTCCCAAAAAACGATCAAACAATCTGGTGCACTAAGGCTGAAAGATATTCTTCAGGAACAGGCAGGACTTTCCATCACCAATGGTTTTGGCGCAGGAATTCAAATGCAGGGCCTGAATCCAGATTATACACTTATACTTATTAATGGAGAGCCATTGGTAGGTAGAACAGCAGGTGTGTTAGACATCAACAGAATAAGTATTGGCAACATCAAGAAGATAGAAATTGTAAAGGGCCCTTCCTCCAGCTTGTATGGATCTGAAGCCATGGCAGGGGTAATCAACATCATTACCGAGGAACCTACCAAGCAATCACTTGAAACATCTATTAGAGTGGGCTTTGGAAATCCAGATAAAGGTTGGATATCACCAGTAGAAGCTTTGGTTGACAAAGATGCATTCAAGAGTACAGATATTAATTTGGATGGCGCTACAAAAATCAAAAACACATCTATCAGATACACTGGAAATGCCTATTATGTTGATGGGGTAAGTTATCGTCCCTACTCTACCTTAAGAGTACCTCAACCCATCTGGCGCATCACCAACCAAGTTCAACTCAATACAAAAATTGATGAAAAGACGCAGTTTGGCTTGTTTGTAAGACAAGGCTATGATCACATCAAGCAGGAATTCTCCGTTGGGAACAATGGAGGTATCAACAACACCTACGGAAGGGAAACCAATTATGATGTGAACTTCAATCCATCAATTGTTCGCCAGTTCAACAAGAACATAAAATCTACTTTGCGTTACTACCAGACTTTATTTGTTGGTTCACAAAAATTGTTTTTCAATGAAAAGCCTGACAGCAGTTATGTTGATGAATTCAGGCAACATTTTTACAGACTGGAAAACCAAACTGAAATCAATTTTCAGAACAACAGACTTTCTATCGGTGGTGGATACACTATAGACGATGCCAACTCCACCAGATATGATAACATCAACAACAGAAAAAGGAATACCATTTCGTATGCTTTTGTACAAAACGAGTGGACACCAAGTCCTAAGCTAACTTTAATTGCCGGCGCAAGGTATGACCACAACAAACTGTTTGCAGCCGCGCTCAGTCCGAAATTAGCATTCAGGTATAATCCGAATAGAAAATTACATTTCAAAGCATCTATTGGCAGAGGATTTAAAGCGCCCGACTTCAGGCAGCTTTACCTCAATTTCACCAACAATGCTGCAGGGGGGTACTCGGTATTAGGAACCATTGATGCCATTAAAACCATCAATCAGTTGAATACTCAAGGACTCATCAGCGATTTGAAAAGCGATTTTTACAAACTCAATACATTGACTCCGGAATTTTCAACCGGCATAAATATCGGTGGTGGTTACATACTATCCAATAAACTTCAATTTCAATTCAATTATTTCTTAAATGAAATCAAAGACATGATTGATTATCGACAAGTTGCCACCAAAACCAACGGCGCACAGATCTTTAGTTACATCAATGTCAAAAATGCCTACACCCAGGGAATAGAGGCAGAAGTAACTTGGAATCCGTACAACAAACTAAACATCACTTCGGGTTATCAATATTTAGTTTCCGAAGATTTAGATGACCTTAAAAATATTTCTTCCCGAAAAGTATTCACCAGAAATCCAGACGGAACAAGCAGAGTCATGACTGCTGATGAATACCGTGGCCTTCCTAACCGCAGCAAACATTTGTACAACGTAAAATTTTTTTATGAACCAACAGATAGAATTTTTATAACCTTAAGGGTAATGTACAAATCAAATTGGTACGTATCCGACAGAGACGGCAACGGACTCATCAACAGCAATGACGAATCTGCCCGGGGTTATTTTCTCACCAATGTCTCAGCAGGTAAAAAGCTTGGTAAGACAACCACCTTAATGATGGGTATAGATAACCTCACGAATTACAAAGACGTCATCTATTTACCCAATCTTCAAGGCAGAATGATTTTTTGCTCCGTAAATATTAAACTCAAATAAATAAATAAACCAATCAACATGAAAAAAATGATTTTTGGCTTCATCGCCATAGTTGCAATTGCCTTCAGCGCATGTAAAGGAAAAGAACCAGTAATTGATAACGGTCCTGGTCCTCGCGACTATTCAGTTTCAGTTAGTGGAAAAATTGTAACGGTAAAAAATCTGGATGCCGATACGATTCTTGGTTTCACTGCTTTGGGACAACCATTTGGAGCAGGAAAGTATACTTTTTTTAGCCTTGTGAACAATTCCAGAGTAACCAGTACGGATTCGGCAACCTCTAATTGGGATATTGCATTCAGAGGTTCACGCATTTTAGTAAACAATGGCACAAGCGGTCCTGGCAATGGTGGCGGATTTGTTTTTGCAGAAGGATTTGATGGTGTAAATTCTGTACCTGCAGATTCTACATTCCTAATAGATAATAATACAAATAATACCTTTGCAATTTCCAACCCAAGTGGTATCTCATGGTATATCTATGACGGTCCTAATAACTTATTAAATACTACACCAGGCAGAACGCTGATTATCAAAACCGCAAATGGTAAATATGCTAAATTGGAGATTCTTAATTATTACAGAGGAGGCTCTACCCCTTCATCAACAGCAAGCAATGATGTAAAAGCTTATGACTCCAGATACTACACCTTCCGTTATACTTACCAGCCTGACGGAACTACTAATTTCTAATTTACATTTCAACTCTTATAAAGACCGTCCTTTGGGGCGGTTTTTTTTATTGCTTTGATTTAAACCCAACGCCGTGAATCTTGGTCAATGCCAGTCTTAAAATAATTTTTTAAGCATTATATTTGTTTACCAAAAAACCAACAATGATAAAAAGCAATTTTGCCTTTTTGTTCTTTTTTCTTCTGAATCTTACGGTTAAAGCTCAATTGATCATCAACAATTCCCAAATCACCATTCAATCGGGTGCCAGTGTTATTGTTCAAGGTGACGTAATCAGCAATTCGGATATTCTTGGTGATGGCAAAGTGGTGTTGAAAGGTACTACTTCGCAGAATTTCAACATGGGTGGTAAATCGCTTGCCAATTTGGAGATTGACAACTCAAACAATGCAGTGCTTTTAAACAAAGCCATTGTTTTGAATAATCTGAACTTTACAAATGGCAAACTGCAACTGGGCAACAACAACCTTGTTTTTGCGTCATCAGCAACCATAACTAACGCAGACGATAACCAATATGTGGTAACTAATGGCAATGGAAAAATTATTAAAGCCAATCTCAACAATACGACTTTCACTTTTCCTATCGGAAATTCAAATTCATCTTATAACCCAATAACCATTTCAAACAGCGGTACCCCTGACAGTATTGGTGCCAGGTGTTTATCAAGCATGTA
>CANHMN010000060.1 GCA_947461645.1 Chitinophagaceae bacterium
ATCAAGTGGTGTTAAATTGTTGCCGGTTTCTCCACCAATTGTACCCCTAATGCCCGAAATGCTTTTTATCAGCGCCATATCTTCAAATTGATGCGGCAAAGATAACAAAGTGGCGTCATTTTTGGGTTGAAATTACCCTCAATAGACAGCGTTGCGTAACTTCGCAACATGGAAGAAAACTGGTTCAGGGAATGGTTTAATACACCATATTACCATCAACTGTACAAAGACAGAAACGATGACGAGGCTGTATTTTTCATAGATAACCTCCTCCGCAAAATTCAGCCGCCAGCTTTGTCTGAAATGTTAGACCTGGCTTGTGGAAAAGGCAGGCACTCCGTTTACCTGGCTTCAAAAGGATTTAACGTAACGGGTATAGACCTAAGCAAAGAGAGTATTCAGTTTGCAAAGCAATTTGAAAGCAACCATCTTCAGTTTTTTGAACATGATATGCGAATGCCGCTGGCAGCCAACTGCTTTGATTATGTTTTCAATTTCTTTACCAGCTTTGGCTACTTCAACACCAACAGAGAAAATGAAAATGCCATAAAAACAATTGCATCTGCGCTTAAACCTGATGGAATATTTGTTATGGATTACCTCAATGTGGCTTGCAAAAATCTTCAAACAACCGACGAATACCAAACCACTATTAACGATTGTTCCTATCACATCAAAAAATGGAAAGACAATCGATTTTTATACAAGCAAATTAGCGTTCAGGATCCTTCCATCCAACAAACTTTTGAATTCACTGAAAAAGTGGCTGTTTTCTCCTTGCAAGACTTCAATAAGATGTTTGAAAAAAACGGATTGGTTATCACTGAGGTTTTTGGAGACTATGCACTCGGCTCTTTTAATATTGATGAGTCACCAAGATTGATAATGGTTGCTCAAAAGAAAATTTGAAACTAACGGTTCTTGTTGTGCAACAACATCCAACGTGCAGTTTCGTAAATACCTGAAGTAAGTTTTGACATTGACGCCTTTATGGAATCGGATTGCTTTTTGCTTAAAGGAGGCAAACCATCTTTGACAGGAACCAATTCCTCCTTCTGTATTCTGATGTTCTTTCTGAAAAAATAATCATCTCCTACCAAACCTATCCAACCGGGAGCATGGTAAATAATAAATGCTGCATTAGCTGACTTTGCCTTATCAAGCACATCTCTTCCCAGCGTAGTATTTACATAAGGCTGTTGTATCATTCCCGCAATCGTTGGCAACACATCTATTTGTGATACAGTTTCTTTTCTGCGTTGTGGATATAAAATGGAGGGAGCGTAAAAAAGCAATGGAACGTGCTCGTCGCTTAAACGCTGTTCTGTCCAAGCATTAGGATAAATGGCAGTTGCGTTCCCCTCAACCCCATGATCACCAATAAATACAAATATGGTGTTGTTGAAATAAGATTCCTTTCGGGCAGCTTCCATAAATTTTCTAAAGGAATAGTCTGTATAAGCAAAAGCATTGTATTCCTTGAGCGATTCAAAGCCGTATTTCTTCAAAGTATCATCAGGAATATTGTGCTGAACAAAATCGCTATCCTCTGCGGGAAGATCAAATGGTCGGTGGTTATCGGCAGTTTGTATAATAGCGAAAAAAGGTTTCTTTTGTTGGGCTAACACACTGTTTGATTCTAAAAACAAGTTTTTGTCACTGATCCCCCACACGTTCAACTTAGGAGAAGCATAACTTCCTTCCTCATATATTTTAACCCCCTTTATGTTTCGTATAAGTCCATTGAAATTATTGAACTGGCTTCTTCCTCCAATGAAATAAAACTTTTCGTAATCCTCAAAATCATTAATTATTGTACGTTGGTTAACCGTTTCTTCATTTCTCGTAGCGAATTTACTCAATTGAACATCCGGGATTCCCGTTATAATAGCAAACACACCTCTCGCCGTACCAAAACTTGGCGAGTAACAACGCTCAAAGAAAATACCCTGATTGCACAATTGATTGAAGTAAGGAGTACTGTTTAAAGGATTGCCACTCATGCTGCTTTTGTACATGCTAAAGCTCTCGCAAATGACCAACACAATATTAGGTTGACTTTCCAGCGCATTGCTACCAGGATGAACATTACGAACATAATTGTTGATTTTTCTGTCTGCAGAATCAACATTCAAAAATGCAGCGATGTCTTTGTAATATTTTTTTGCCTGGTTGTGGTAATCGGGATCTCTAAATCCAAGTGTTGTAAAAAAATTCTGCAAGGGATTCAATGCCAGGTTGCTTTTAAATTCTTCATTCAAACTGAATGCCCTTAAAAAATCAAGTGGCTTGAGTGTAAGAAAGCCGTACATGAACCAAGATAAAATCAATACACAAGCAAGCCTCCATCTTCTTCTGTAATCGAATTTATGAACGCTGGCATTGCTGTCTTCCACTACCATGTGAATTTTAGCAAACATTCTATTGATGGCAAAAACTGCAATACCGAGTGAGATTAAAATCCATACAACCGGATAACTCTGCCATACCATTTGCAGACTTTCTTTGGGGTCTTCTGCAAATATGAGTGCATCAGCATTCAGACGTGCATTGATATAGGCAAACTGACCAAAGTCGGCGCCATAGAAAAACAGAACCAACAGTGTTGTAACCGCCAAATAGGTTGTCCATATTTTTTTTAAACGATTGCTGTAAAAGGGTGAAAACCTTTTGTAAGCAGAAAGAAATGCAATGGGAAAAAGTATGATAGAAATCCAACGTAGGTCATATTTCAAACCCAACCAAAAAGAGGGCAACAGCTCAAACAAAGGAATGCTCTTGGGTTTAAAAAAAATGACCGTCGCTACCCTGAATGCCGTAAAGATAATCAGGTAGATTAAAAAAATCCTGACAATCCATTGAACCGTTTTGGGAACGCGCTTTTCAACTAACATAATTGCTCATTAATTCCATTCCTAAATTAATTATCGTTGCGAATTGGACTTTTCTTTTTGTTGTTCAACAAAAGGTATTTTGCCGTTTCAAACCATGCATCAGCAAGTACCTCCATTTTTTTTCTGATACTGTCTGATTTTGGATTGGCCAAAACAGGCATGTCGTTAACAACTGATACGAAATCATGTTGTTTGGTTTTTCTGTCGAAAACACTGTAAAAACTATCACTGACCAAACCCACTGTAGACCACTCAGGATCTGCGATAAATGCATAACGATCATGCTTGGCGGTGTCAAACAAATTTACGCCAAGAGCACAATTGGTATGAGAAACCTTTGCCAAAGATGCAACAGAGGGCATGATGTCGAGTTGAGAGCAAACCTTTCTTATTTTGTCAGGCTTCAACAAATTTGGTGAATAAAAAAGTAAGGGAACATGCTGTGCCATGATTCCTTTTTGAGTGAAACTCTTGGGAAACATTTCACCTGCACTACCCCTTAATCCATGATCGCCAACAAAAACAAAAATGGTATTGTTGAAGTAGGCCTCCTTTTTTGCAGCTTCAATAAACTGACTGAAATTAAAATCGGAATACCTGAAAGCATTCAATTGTTCGTTGTTGTCAAAACCATATTTTTGAAGGGTATCCTTCGGGTAAGTTGCCTTTTTAAACTGCTTTAAATCTTCCTCTGGAATGGTGTAGGGCCTGTGATTGTCGGCAGTTTGTATGATGGCAAAAAAAGGCTTATTGTTTTTAGACAATATTTTGTTGGATTCCAGAAACAGGTTTTTATCACTTATTCCCCATACATCCGCACGGTCTGCTTTAAAATGATCTTGTTCAATAATTTGAAGTCCGTTTATATTGTTTTTCAATACTCCTCTAATGTTTGCCCAAGTAGTACTTCCCCCCAGAAAATAAAATTTATCGTAACCTTCAAACTCATTCATGATGATGTGCTGATCGACAGCAAAAGGATTTCTGCTGGCAGTTTTGGGTTGTTGCACATCAGGTATGCCTGTTAAGGTAGCCCAAACTCCCCTGGCTGTTCCAAATGCAGGCGTAAAACACCTTTCAAAAAACACTCCATTTTCACACAATCCATTGAAGTAAGGTGTTGGGTCAAGCTTATTGCCAAACATGGAACTTTTGGAAGCACTGAAACTCTCGCAAATCACCAACACAATATTTGGCTTGGAGCCAGAGTTTGCAGTATAACGAATTGATCTTTCAAAGTTCAATTTGTTTTCATCGGGTTTCTCAACTCCAAGATAATTGGACATTAGCTTATAACCATCTTTTACTTTAGCTAAATCGTATTGGGAATCTTTGAACTGAAGAGTACTGAAAAAACTTTGAAATGGATTTAGTGCTGTATTGGCCTTGAAATCATCAGAGAAAAGAAAGGCATCGCTCCACCGCAAAGGGTATTGATCCATTTTGCCGAAAACAAACCCACTTAACAAAAGAACAGCCAACAAATAAACAGTGCCTCTTCTTTTAGGTGACAAGGCAGTTTTATGTTGCTGCTGAAAATGTAAGGTAAAGCGTTGATGCGATTTGAAAAACAAATACAATAGCAGTATAAATAAAAATCCTACGGATAAAACCGGATAAGTTTCCCAAATCATTGTACCGGAAATGGTTGCATCAGCCAAAAAATTTAAAACGGAAGCATTTAGTCTTTGATGCAAATAATCATAATGGTAAAAATCGCAGCCGTAAACAACCAAAAAAAACATAAAGACGATTGAATTGATGCATGACCAAAACAATGCATTTCTTTTGTTTTTCATAGCACTAAAAAAAGGAACCGCAGTAAGAAATATTAAACCTAACCCCAAAACTGAGGCCATTCTTAAGTCGTACCGAAGCCCGAGTAAAAATGCAGAACCACTAAAAGGACGATGAGTAGTGTTGTAATGGTAAAAGAAAAAAAGACGGTACAAACTCATAAGCGACAAAAGAAAAAGCATCAAAACACTAATCCAAAGCAAATGAGCGGGGTATGACTTTCTTTTAAACATATTGCGATAAGGCACGAAATTAGTTTAATTATGGATTAACTGACAGATTAAGGATGCTTAGTGTGTTGCAGAAAGGGAGAAATAATTTTTTTTAACAAATTACAAGAATAAAATCAACCACTCACATTGCATGATTGGTGTTAATTGAATGCTGCGCCAATAAATTTAAGTAACTTCGACAAACCTTTATGAACTGGGAAAATACCGACAAAGCCTTTTTTGTATTCATCAACCAACATATGCAAAATGATTGGTTCGACTTGGTAATGCCCTTCGTCAGAAACCCTTTTTTATGGGCACCGCTTTATGTATTTATGTTGTTGTACGTAGCAACAAATTTTGAGAAGAATAGAAAATGGTGGGTGTTGTTTTTCATTCTACTCCCTATGCTAACAGATTATGTCAGCAGCAGTTTGATCAAAGAAAACATTCACAGGTTACGTCCGTGCAATGACCTTGAGATGGCACAAAATGCCAGATTCCTGCTCAATTACAGGCCACAAAGCTCCAGCTTTACTTCCTCACATGCCACAAGTCACTTTGCTTTGGCAGCTTTCTTTTTCAATACGTTGAAATTAAGGTTAAACAACTTTGGATATTTGTTTTACTTATGGGCCTTTGTGATATGCTATGCACAAGTGTATGTTGGTGTTCACTACCCGCTTGATGTAATTTGCGGTGGTTTATTGGGGTATTTTATTGGCAAATGGTTTTCCTTGTATTTCAACAAAAAGTTTCAATTGACTTGATTATGGATATCATTATACTTTTAGTGTTGATTTTAATCAATGGTTTTTTTGTGATGAGTGAAATTGCACTTATCAGTGCCAGAAAAACCAGAATCGAGAGCCTCTCCAACAAAGGTGACCTCAAGGCCAAAACAGCGCTCAAGCTCATAGAAAATCCAGAGGAATTTTTAAGTACTTCTCAAATAGGCATCACGCTTATCTCTATTTTAACGGGTGTTTATTCCGGAGAAAAATTCAGCAAACAGCTTAGCCCTTATGTTGAACAAATAAATTCCATAAAGCCCTATGCTGAAGAAATTTCAACCGTACTAGTGGTAATAGCCGTTACTTTTTTATCCATAATACTTGGAGAATTGATTCCTAAAAAAATGGGACTGCTCCGAGCGGAAAAAATTGCTGTTTCAGTTGCAGGAACCATCAACATGATTTCCTATTTGGTACATCCTTTTGTTTGGTTACTTTCCCGCATCACCAATTTCATCTTCAGAATATTTAACATTAAAAAACCATCCGACCATGCTGTTACAGAAGAAGAAATAAAAGCCATGATTACAGAAGGAAGTGAACAAGGTTCGATAGAAGAAGACGAAAAAGATATCATTGAACGCGTATTTCACCTGGGCGACAGAAGCATCACTTCATTAATGACGCACCGAACTGAAATAGAGTGGCTGGATGCAAAAAATACCATTGCTGAGATTAAAACAAAAATGCAGGAAATAAATTTCAGCACCTATCCGGTTTGCAAAGGCAAGATAGATGAGATTATAGGCATTGTTCATGTTAAAGACATGCTCATGGCAGATGACAATTCAAGCATACAAGAACTTTGCAAAGAAGCGCTGTTTGTTCCGGAAAACAACACAGCCTACCAATTGCTTGAAAAACTTAAATCATCTCAAACACATGCGTGCTTCATCATAAATGAATATGGTACACTTGAAGGCATGATAACCCTTAACGACATTGTTGAAGCTATTGTAGGGGATGTATCACAGCCTGGTGAAACTGAAAGCGAAATCGTTAAAAGAGAAGACGGAACCTTTCTTATTGACGGACTCATTCAATTTTACGACTTCCTCAGTTATTTTGAAAGAACAGACTGGATGAATGAAGGTGAACAAGACTTTGATACCCTTGCGGGATTTGCTCTTCATCGCCTAGAACACATTCCTGCATCTGGCGAAAAGTTTGAATGGAAAGATTTTAAGTTCGAGATAATAGATATGGACGGACAAAGAATAGACAAACTCCTTGTCAGCATTTCCGAAGAACTCCAAAACGAATTGAAAGAAGATTAATATTCAAAAGAAGCGACGGAATCAGGGTTGTTCAACTTGGTACTTTTTCGTTTACCCTTTACTGTTAAGTGTATCAAACTGATTTGCTCCTTCTTGTATTCGTATAGGATGTCATCTTTGATTGTAATTTTTTTAAAACCTTCCACACCTGTTACTTGGAGATAAGATGCAATAGACTCCTCCTGTTGTTCATAACCAACCCACTCCATTTGTCTCCATTTGCCGTCAACAGCTATTTTCAAATGTTTGAAAAGATACGCTGCAACAATTTGTTCCATTTTCTTTTTTTGATCCGATGCAAGCAAGTCTATTTTGGATCCGGCTGTTTCTTTTTTGAGCGTAGCTTCAAAGTCATTGGTAAAAACCCTGCAAATAATCTCAAGGCTTTTATCTGCAGGATTGAATTCTATTTCCGTAACACTAACATAAACAGGATGATTTTTCACCTCGGTGAAGGAGAGCGAAAGAAAAAGAAACAATAATGCTAAAGATGCTTTGATTTTCAAATTAAAAACAAATTAAAAAGAATGCTAAATATACCGATATTTATCTGCAAAAGTAAGCGTAGTTGTTTCGTTTCAATATACACTCATGAATGATTTTTTGCTTTTTTTTAAAATTGGTTGGGGGCATTTACTAAATGAGGGAGCTGCTGATCACATCTTGTATTTGCTGGCTTTAATTTCGTGCTATTCCATGCAACAGTTGAAAAGAGTGCTCCTTTTGATAACAGCATTCACTGTAGGCCATACCATCACATTAGCCCTGAGTGTATTCAGTCTCATTTCCTTTCCTGAGCATTGGGTTGAATTTCTCATTGCTGTGACCTTATTGATTACATCCGTCTTCAATATTTTTCAAACTCAACTCCCTGGAAAAGCCAATTGGTTTCAACTGAATTACATGGTGGCACTATGTTTTGGTCTGATTCATGGAATGGGATTCGCAGGAACCATAAAGTTCCTACTTGCTGAAGACCAGTCTGTAGGTTGGCCACTTTTAAGCTTCAATGTTGGTTTGGAATTGGCACAAATACTGCTCGTATTGATTTTTCTTATTACATTTTGGTTATTGAGTTTAATACCAAAAATCAACTTGAGACACTCTCGGCTAATCATTTCAGTAGGTTGCGGATTAATAGCCCTATTGCTTTGTGTGGAAAGATGGCCCCTGTAGGTTGATTTTAGAAGTGTTTTAGTTATTTTTACAACCTTATTTTTTAGCTATGAAAAAATTATGCCTTTTACTGCTTCTCTCCGCCTCTATTCAATTAAGCGCAATTGCTCAGGACATTCGCAACAATCCCGGAAGCAACCATGGTAACCGATTTGAACAATTAGGCACCATTCTTCCAACCGCCAATGAATATAGATCAGCTAGTGGAGCGCCCGGTCCATCGTATTGGCAGCAAAGGTGTGATTACAATATCGTGTGTGAATTGGATGAACCCAATCGTAAACTTAGCGGTAAAGAAACCCTTACTTATTTCAACAATTCTCCCGACAACCTGAAATACCTCTGGCTTCAATTGGATGAGAACCAACACAGCGCCAAAAACAATTCCGGCTATGAAAGCAGTAATCCGATGCCTAGACAAATTGGTGAGCAGGAAATTGAGCGCATGATGGGAAAAAATGAAAGAGAATATGGAGACAACATCACCAAAGTAACTACCGTTGATGGAAAGCCACTTACTTACACCATCAACAAAACCATGATGAGAGTTGATTTGCCAATGGTTTTGAAGCC
>CANHMN010000061.1 GCA_947461645.1 Chitinophagaceae bacterium
CTCAGGTATTTAATTGAAGAGCGGATTATTTCTTTCTCCCGAAAAAATAAAAATACCTTAATGGAATTCAACGATTCCAATTTAAGTTCGGCTTATTTTGATTTTCTTTTACCCGACAACAAGAATATTTCCGATTCCTTTTTTATTCCGATTTCCATGCACCCCATTTTTTACCACAGAAACACCTGGGCCGAGGTTGTTGAGGAAGGGAAAAGAATACAGTCCATTTTTATGGCGGGTAATTTTAATGCGCATTTGTATGGAAAAAGCAACGAGTTTAATTTCAATGTTATTCCAAGACCAAAACTTTTGGCTATTCTTCAAGAAAATAATTTAACAACAGAAATAAAAGCTCTTGATACATTGGAAGGCGCCATAAAGCAAGATGCTCACCAAAAATGCTTCATCGTAAATACAGAAAACTGCAGAATTCCCATCAACCAACTTCGTAATTATTTGAATCGTTTTGCCTTTTATCTTTCCTGCCCGGGCGTGGTGATGCCTTACTGCCACAATATTGTGGAAGCCATGTCTGCCGGCTGCATTCCGCTGGTTCAAAAAGAATACGCCAACATGATGCAACCTCCCCTAACCGATAAATTAAATGCTGTTTTTTTTAACACTGCAGAAGATCTTCCTCAAGGCATCAATATGGCTTACAACATGGATGAAAATACCCTGACAACCATGCGAAAAAATGTGATGACGTATTACCAAAACCATCTCACACCAACGGCAGTGATAGAAAAAATGCTTTCGGGAGATTTTAAAAAATTCTATTTGCTCGCCGAACAAACAAGTGTTAAGCACTTTGTAAAAGCGAAGGGAAAACTGAATTAAATTAGACCAACACATTGATCATATCTCCATTAATTTGCAGCACACCAGGCTGTTTGCCTTTTTCAAAACTTCCAAAAAGATGGTCTATTTGCAATGCTTTGGCTCCATTGATGGTTGCCCATCTAAGCATTTCCGTTAGTTCAATGGTCGGAAAGTTTTTTTGAAGCATTTGTAGTTCAGCAAAAATGCTGAGTTGATGGTTGGACGCAAGACTATCTGTTCCCAAAACAATATTCATGCTGTTTTGAACAAGCAATTCCACATCAGGCAAAACCCCTGAAATGTATTGATTGGCATGGGGACAAAGACAGCAATAAAGTTCGTTGGATTGCTCGCCAAAATGTTCTATCAAAGCATCAAGGTCACTTTGGTTGGTGATTACATTATGAACCAAAATATACTGAAGCCCTTTTTGAAGATGAGGCATGATGTAGTCCAGACTTCGCTTTCCGGTGGGTTGAAAAAAAGAAATATCGATTCCAAGTTTTTGGTACAACTTCAACAATGGGCCCGACTTGTCTTTGACAAAAGCATTTTCCTCCTCTGATTCCTGGCTATGTATTGTAACAAGTCTGTTGGCTGAAAATTGCGCGATTTTTTGCATCAAAGCAACAGATACCGAGTAAGGTGCGTGTGGCACTATGGATACGTTAGGAGAAATTTCACGAAAAGCATGATACGTTTCCAATGCAGCATCAAATCGTTGCGAAGCCACAGGTTCAGGAAAGCCCATGGTTTCAATGAAGTTGTGGTAATACAAACGTGATTTCTTTTTGATCTCAATTGAATGAGTTGTATTGCAGATGTCTCCTACAGCAACAATACCCGAATTGATCATTTCTTGTTCAGCCTTTTCCATCGCATCCGCAATTTGCTCCAACTCACTTCCACGTTCACCTACCACATTTATCACAAACTCGGTAAGTCCGCCACCCTCCGGGATTTTGTTTTTCAGATGGGAAAGTTCCAAATGACAATGGGAATTTATAAAACCCGGACAGAGCATTCCGGAAACTTGCTGAACGTCATCTCCGGCATCCAACATTGGAACAACGTCCGCAACTGTACCCCTGGAATCGGTTATCAACACAGAATTTTCAGGTAAAAATCGGTATCCGTCAAAAAGCTTTTCGGCTGTGAATTTTCTGTACAAGATGATTGGTTGATATGCTGTAAATTTGCACGCCTGTATCAATCATTTGCAAATGGAATGAACCGGTGCGCAGACAGAAAGATTCCCTCTGTCGATGATAAAATTACTGTATGTTAGATAAACTTGACGCCATAAAGGCGAAATTCGATAATCTTGGTGTAGCACTTACCAATCCTGAAATTGTAAGCAACAACAAGAAATTCAGCTCCATGAGCAAAGAGTACCGCAGTTTGGGTAAAATTGTAGACGTCAGAAATGCCTATGTAAAGCTGCTCGAAGACATTGAATTCAATAAAGAAGTTCTTTATTCGGATGATGAAGAGATGAGAGACATGGCCAAAAACGAATTGCCTGGCTTGGAGGAGAAAAAAGAAACGCTCGAAAAACAAATACGCAATTTGCTTATTCCGAAAGACCCTTACGACGAAAAGAATGCCATTCTTGAAATCAGAGCAGGTACGGGTGGAGACGAAGCCTCTTTGTTTGCAGGAAACCTGTTGAGAATGTACCTCAAGTACTGCGAAAAAAAAGGCTGGAAAACTGCCGTCCTCAGCGAAAGTGAGGGAACTGTAGGTGGATACAAAGAAGTTCAGGTTGAAGTTTCAGGAGATGATGTATATGGCACGTTGAAATTTGAAAGTGGCGTTCACCGTGTGCAAAGGGTCCCTGATACAGAAGCAAGTGGCAGGGTTCACACCAGCGCAGCAACTGTTGCTGTAATGCCGGAAGCCGATGAAGTTGACTTTGAATTAAAGGAAAGCGATGTGAAAATGGAAACGGCAAGAAGTGGCGGAGCCGGAGGTCAAAATGTAAACAAAGTTGAAACAAAGGTTTTCCTGACACATAAGCCTACAGGTATCACTGTGGTATGTCAAACAGAGAGAAGTCAGCTGGCCAACAGAGAAAAAGCGATGGACATGCTACGCACAAAACTCTACGATGAGGAAGTGCGAAAAGCGGAAGAAGCCATTTCGAAACAAAGAAAGAGTTTGGTAAGTACCGGAGACAGAAGTGCGAAAATAAGAACGTACAATTACCCGCAGGGAAGGGTAACGGATCATAGAATTGGTTTAACCGTTTTCAATTTGGACACTGTCATCAACGGCGAAATTCAGGAATTTATAGAGGCGCTTCAATTTGCAGAAAACGCAGAAAAACTTACATCAGAACAATAATTACATCCATAAAGAAATCATTTGTCTGCAAAAAAACGCATATCATTTTTAAGAAAAGGTGATGGAGAAAAAGCCGAGATGAGTTTCATCGAACACCTCGAAGCGCTTCGGTGGCACATTATGCGAGCGGCCATCGTTTGGCTTGTGGCAACCATTGGCTTATTTATTTACATCGATTGGATTTTTGACAATATTGTTTTTGCTCCGGCTCAGTCCAGCTTCATCACTTATTCAATGCTTTGTAACTTGGGGCACTCACTCGGCATAGGCGATGCCCTTTGCATGCCACCTATCAACATCAAACTTCAGGGCAACACTGTAAGCGGCCCTTTCATGTCGGCCATTTCTATTTCTATGGTTGGTGGTATCATTTTAGCGTTTCCTTATTTGTTCTATGAACTGTGGAAATTCGTAAAGCCTGCTTTATCTTCCAAAGAACTGAAATATGCCAGAGGAAGTCTCTTTTGGATCTCACTTTGTTTTTTTACCGGAGCAGCATTTGGCTATTTTATTCTTGCTCCGTTTACGTTTAATTTCTTGGCCAACTTTACCCTCGGCACAAAAAATGTGTACAGCTATCTTCCCACTTTGGATGATTATATTGATACCCTGAACAACATCATATTGGGTTGTGGGTTGTCTTTTGAATTGCCTGTATTGGCCTACGTATTAGCCAAAATCGGTTTGATTTCCGGAGATTTTTTAAGAAAATACCGAAAGTATGCTTCAGTAATCATTCTTATTCTGGCAGCTATCATCACTCCTTCACCCGACTGGACCAGTCAGGTTATTGTTGCAGTACCTCTGTTGCTGCTTTATGAAATAAGTGTATTGATAGCAGGGAGAATTGACAAACAAAAAGCGAAAGAAGATAAATTGTGGAGTTAGATGGTGTTGATTGCATTTAATGCTTTTCATCAATAGTTGACAGAACTGAAAATCTTAAATACCTAAACCTAAAAGAATGGCTACATTCAACACATCATTACCCATCGCAATTGGCTCAGACCATGCCGGTTTTGAGTACAAGGAAAAACTTAAACTTTTTTTGGAACAGCAAGCGCTGAAAACCACAGACTTCGGTACACACAGCTTAGAAAGTGTAGATTATCCTGACTTTGCCCATCCCGTTGCGCAAGCCGTTGAAAACAATGAGGCAGCATTTGGAATATTAATTTGCGGAAGTGCAAATGGGGTGGCCATCACAGCCAACAAACACCAAAAGATAAGAGCAGCCATTTGCTGGGAAGAAGAAATTGCATCACTTGCCCGAAAACACAATGATGCCAATATCATATGTATCCCTGCAAGGTTTGTTTCTGAAACACTTGCCGAAAAAATGGTCTCAGCCTTTCTTTCTACCGAGTTTGAAGGCGGCAGACATGCCAACAGGGTAAATAAAATTGCTTGCATCTGATAATCAAAAATCATCCACATGAAAAAAATCTTTTTGCTTGTATGCTCTGCATCGCTTTTAATGAGTTCGTATGCACAAAAACAAGTTTCAGCTACGCCTTATGCCAAATCGATAACAGGAGAAGGACTTAAAAAACATTTAACCATCATTGCTGCCGATGATATGGAGGGAAGAGAAACTGGAAAAGCCGGTCAGAGAAAGGCTGCAGCTTACATTGAGGAGCAGTTCAAAAAAACAGGAATCATTTCACCAAAAAGCCTGAATGGTTACCAGCAATTTTTTCCGCTCAACCAGGATTCTTTAAGCGCTGAAAATAAACTTACCATAGACGGTGCTGAAGCAGTTTTTGGAAAAGATTTCATTTCTCCGCTTAGCCTCAATACCAACGGATCTTTCAACGGTAAAGAAATTGTATTTGTTGGTTACGGAATTGACGATGATTTGTACAACGATTATGCCAACAAAGAAGTAAAAAACAAAATTGTAGTGTTCTGTAGTGGTGAACCTAAAAAAGGCGAGAATTACCTGATCAGCGAAAGCAAAAAAACTTCGCAATGGACTTACCCCGGTTTGAAGAAAAAACTGGAAGTTGCTTTCGAAAAAGGTGCTGCAGGAGCTTTATACATCAATGCCGCTCAGGCTTCTTTCAGCCAGCAAGTCATCAAAGCAAACACTTCAACGAATGTGTACTATCCTGACAATACCGATTTTACCAAGCGTGTAAATTGTGCTACCCTTTCGCATGATTTTGCAGTTCAACAATTTGGCAACGACTTCGCTACCTATATTGAAGCTGCCTCAAAGGGAATGTTATTTAATGATATTCAGTTTGAAAAAAAATCAACCGTGTCTATGGTGTTTGACAAAAAGACGACTACTGTCAATGCTTCCAACGTAATTGGAGTAATAGAAGGCACCGACAAAAAAGAGGAGTATGTTTTTTTGACAGCACACTACGATCATCTGGGTGTAAAAAACGGCGTGGTGTACAATGGCGCAGACGATGATGGCAGCGGAACTGTTACGGTTATACAAATGGCAGAAGCTTTTGCCAAAGCCAAGAAGGAAGGAAAAGGTCCAAGAAGAACTGTTGTGTTCATGACCGTTAGTGGTGAAGAAAAAGGATTATGGGGAAGCGAGTATTATGCAGATAATCCGGTTTTTCCTTTGGAAAAAACTTCCGTAGACCTCAATATTGATATGATAGGAAGAGTGGACACAGAAAGAAAATCGGCCGATACCCTGAACTATGTTTATGTGGTAGGTCATGATAAATTGAGCTCTGAACTTCCGGGTATCAACGAAAAGGCGAATGCCAATTCAAGCAAATTGGTGCTCGATTATAAATTCGATGACCCCAACGACCCAAACAGAATTTATTACAGAAGCGATCATTACAACTTTGCAAAAAAAGGAGTGCCTGTTCTGTTTTTTTATGATGGCATGTTGAAGGCAGATTACCATAAACCAACAGATGATATTGACAAGATCAACTGGACTTTGTTTGAAAAAAGAGCCCAAATGATTTTTACCACTGCCTGGGATATGGCTAACCGTGATGAAATGCTGAAAAGAGACATTCCTTTGAACAACTAATCATTAACAACCCCCCGATCATACATTATGATTCACAATTTCAACGCAGGGCCTTCCATTTTGCCAAAAGAGGTTTTTGAACAAGCTTCTCAAGCAGTTTTAGCATATGGCAACAGTGGTATTTCGCTGCTTGAAATGGGACACCGCACACCTGAGTTTACTGCCATTATGGAAGAAGCCAGGTCGTTGGTTAAAGATTTGATGAAGTTGGATGATGACCATAAAGTCCTTTTCTTACATGGGGGTGCTTCAACACAATTCATGCAAGTACCCATGAATCTGCTGGACCCAAAAGATTCAGCAGCCTATGCAGATACAGGCGTTTGGAGCAGCAAGGCTATAAAAGAAGCAAAATTGTTTGGAAAAGTAGATGTGGTTTGCAGCTCCAAAGACAATCGTTACAGAAACATTCCGAATGACTTTGCAGTACCTAACGACTGCAAATATTTTCACATCACTACCAACAATACCATTTACGGAACTCAATGGCCAACCATTCCTAAAACCAGCAATGTAATGGTAGCCGACATGAGCAGCGATATCTTCAGCAGGGTTATTGACTTTAACTCCTTTGGACTGATTTATGCAGGTGCTCAAAAAAACATGGGTCCGGCAGGAGTAAATCTTGTTGTAGTAAATGAGCAAATTCTCGGAAAGACCAAACGTACCATTCCAACGATTATGGATTACCGCAACCATATTGCAGAAGGCAGTATGCTGAACACGCCTCCCGTGTTTGCTGTTTATGTTTGTATGCTCACCTTGAGATGGTTAAAAGCGAATGGTGGTATTGCTGCAATAGAAAAATGGAACAATGAAAAAGCCGCATTGCTCTACAGCGAAATTGATGAAAACCCGTTGTTTGTTAACCACATCCACAAAACAGACCGCAGTAAAATGAATGTTTGTTTTGTAATGCACGATGAAACGCTTGAAAAGCCTTTTCTTGATTTTGCACATGAAAATGGAATCATTGGTATAAAAGGACATCGTTTGTCTGGCGGCTTCAGGGCCTCTTTATACAATGCACTGCCAATAAGCAGCGTGCAACATTTGGTTGAGGTCATGCGCACATTTGCCCAAATGCACGGATAGAGCCTCTTTGATATTTAAAAAACAGAATTTAGTCTTATAGTTTATCTTTGTCGACAACCTAAAAAACAATAATGATAACGATCTCTCCTTTTGAAGCGCTAAGGCCTGATGCAACATATGCCAAGCAAGTGGCATCTAGGCCCTATGATGTGTTGAACAGCAATGAAGCTAAAGTGGAAGCGCAAGGCAATCCTGCCTCTTTTTTGCATATCACCAAATCTGAAATTAATTTGCCCGAAACTGTAGATATTCACAGCCAGGAAGTTTACGAAAAGGCCAAAGAAAATTTAAACGCCTTCATCAGCAGAAATATTCTATTCCGTGAAAACAAAGCCTGCTATTACATTTACAGGCTTATCATGAATGGTAAAAGTCAAACCGGTTTGGTTTGCGGCAGTTCTGTAGATGATTACGAAAATGGACTCATTAAAAAACACGAATTCACCAGACCCGAAAAAGAGCAAGACAGAATTAACCACATCAAAACAACCGGTGCTCAAACCGGAAACGTTTTCATTGCTTACAAAAATGTTGATGAAATAGACGCAGTAATCAACAAGTGGGTGACGGAAAAAAATCCACAATACGATTTCATTGCGGACGATCATATTCAACACAGTATATGGATTGTAAGCGATGACGCTGTGATAGAAAACATAACTCGCTTGTTCAAAACAAAAGTACCTTGTACTTATATCGCTGATGGACATCACAGGGCCGCTTCTGCTGCAAAAGTCAGGGCTGCATTGGGTGAAAACGCAACCGAAAAAGCGAACTTCTTTCTTACCACCCTCTTTCCCTCTAACCAACTTTACATCATGGACTATAACAGGGTTGTAAAAGATCTTGGTCCTTTGGATGAAGAAACTTTTTTATCCAAAATTGAAACTCATTTCAGCATAGAAAAAGTTGGCGAAGCCTGCAAACCAGAAGTTATCCATCAGTTTGGATTGTACATCAACAAACAATGGTACAAACTTACCGCTAAGCCCAATACTTTTTCTAATGATCCAATTGGAGTGTTGGATGTATCTATACTGCAAGAAAATTTATTGGGACCTGTTTTGGGAATTTTAGACCAAAGAACAGACAAACGCATCGACTTTGTTGGCGGTATTCGCGGACTAGGTGAATTGGAAAAAAGAGTGGACAGCGGTGAAATGAAGCTGGCTATAAGCCTCTATCCCGTTAGCATTGAACAACTTTTCGATGTTGCCGATAGTGGAAATGTAATGCCTCCGAAAAGTACGTGGTTTGAACCCAAACTCAGAGACGGCTTATTGACGCACCTGATTTATTGATATTGTTTGTTATCGTAACTTCAACCATCAATTCCTTGAATGTGATGAAATACCTTTTTACATTCGTATTTTGTATTGGCCTGCTCAGCAATGTTACAATTGCCTTTGCTCAGGA
>CANHMN010000062.1 GCA_947461645.1 Chitinophagaceae bacterium
CCTTACTTTCTCCATACAAAACCAAACTTTTGGATACCAGAAAGACCACACCTAATTTTCGTTTGTTGGAGAAAGAAGCGGTTAAGATTGGCGGAGGATTTAACCACAGGTTTGGATTGTACGATATGATCATGCTCAAAGACAATCACATAGATTATTGCGGATCCATTGAGCTGGCCATCAACAAAGCGTATGATTACGTTCAAGCGAATCAAGCCAATTTAAAAATTGAAGTGGAAACCCGCAACATAGCAGATGTAAAAAAAGTAGTGGCAATAGGAAAAGTAGACAGAATAATGTTAGACAATTTTTCTCCTGAACAAATTTGCGAAGCCCTTCAAATTATTGACGGAAAATTTGAAACAGAGGCAAGTGGAGGAATACATTTTGACAATTTGGTAGAATATGCGCAAACGGGAGTTGACTTTATTTCAAGTGGAGCCATCATACATCATGCTGTTTGCCTTGACCTTAGCCTAAAAGCAGTTACACTCACTTAATATTAAACCGTGAAAAACAAAAAAAATATTTCCGGTATTGTTTATTCAACCGATCCGGGATATCTTTCAAAACTCGAAGAGACTGAAGAGACCATTATTGTAAAGCCCGAACAACAACAATTAAAAATAAGACTCGAGACAAAACACAGAGGAGGTAAAGCTGTTACTTTAATTGAAGGTTATCGTGGAACAGCTTCGGAAAAAGAGGAGTTGGTAAAGAAATTAAAAAATTATTGTGGAACTGGTGGATCGCATAAGGATGATGAAATGTTGATTCAAGGCGATCAACGTGACAAAGTATTACAATGGCTCCACAAAAATGGATATAAGCTGGCCAAAAGAATATGAGTTTTTCCTTTCATCTTCTGTTAAACCTATAAACTTGCATTTGTTTTTCTAAAATTATGTTTTACATTAGTGACAACAAACGACCTTTCCAAACCAAAAATTGGATATGCCTTACAAAATATCAGAAGGAGTAAAAATAACGGTGGAAAATGCTTACCAGCCAGAATACAGTGATCCGGCTCAACAAGAGTATTTGTTTGCCTACAAAATAACCATTGAAAA
Source organism: Chitinophagaceae bacterium (assembly GCA_947461645.1). GTDB lineage: Bacteria > Bacteroidota > Bacteroidia > Chitinophagales > Chitinophagaceae > Ferruginibacter. The sequence goes on from CANHMN010000062.1 coordinate 1,071, forward strand.
CAACAATTCTTTTCCTGTTCAATTATTGAGGCGCTATTGGTTTATTGCAGACAGCACTGGTGAAAACAGGGAAGTGGAAGGCGAGGGCGTTGTTGGAGTTCAACCTGTAATTAATCCTGGAAAATCATATCAATACATCAGCACGTGCAACTTGCAATCCGAACTGGGAAAAATGAAAGGAATGTACCTGCTTGAAAACCTCCACAATAAAAAAACATTTGAAGTAATCATACCAGAGTTTCAATTGCAGGTTCCCTATAAATTAAATTGACACAGAAAAAGCATCAAAATATTTCTGTCTAAGGCTTGTATTTGGCCAATTGTAAAATCTTTTCAGCATCGGTATTCATCAGTACATCCGGTTTTATTTCCGGAAATTTATCCATGTATTTTTTTACAATTTGCCAACCAGCAAAAGCACCTATGTTACCAGGTGATGATTCCCCAAGCTCTTGTGTTTTCGGACTTTCGCCCAAATAGTTTTTGATGATATTTTTGTCGATGCTTTGCAAAAGATCATTTTGAATAAACAAATCCCATATCGCTCTTTCGTGCTTCACGCAACCTTTCCATTGTTCTTCAGTGTAACCGATCAATCTGTAATCCTCAGCATCTGTCAGTAATTTTTTCAATACAAATAATTTCTTGCCAGCTTCCACCATTTGAATGCCAAGCGTGGATTCTATTTTGTCATCGGGATACATATCATTGATGATGTTTTTAATACAGTTGACGCTAATGTATTCCGGCTCAAATCTGGAGTAGATATAAGACGGATAAGTTTCCTGAAACCAATCTTGCTTGTAAAAGGAAACATCTTTTTTAAGGTGATGCTGCAAGCCAATGATAAAGGCATCTTCTGTTATGATATCACCATAACCATCCAATGGCCCAATGTAGGTAATGATTTTGCTTGGAGCTTTGTAATTCGGAAAATAATATTTTAAGTATTGAAGTGATTTTTTTATTTCGTTTTCATAAGAAGAGAAGTCTTTAAATATTTTTTCAGCAGTATCAAAAACATTTTTATAGGAGGAAGCAAATGACGCTACATAATTTTTCAGGGTATCCTCAGGCCAAGTCGGATCGGCATTTAGAATCGTATTGATAAAAAAGGGTCCGAAACTGCCAAATTCGGCATAAGCAGTGTCGAAATTTAAGTGCTTTGGATCATGTACTGGGTTAAAAAGGTCTTTTTCAAACCGAAAAGTGCTGATGTTTACTTTTATTCCCGACACATCAGGGTTTTCGTTTTTTCCGGAGCAGGAAAATAATGCAATCAGAATCGTAAAAGAGAGAAGTATACGCATACAAAATAATTACCTTTACATTGAAAACGCAAAGCTATACATACTTTTTCATTTCTAACTTCGCATCTGTTAATGTATTCAAAAATGTAAAGTAGTATTCTTTGAATAGTAGAGGATGTTAACTTCAACGAGTTGTCAAGCAACCGTTGATTATGAACCCTGTTTTGTTATGAAAATTACTTTAGTTCAACAAAATTATCATATCGGTAACTTTCAATCCAACACCGGAAAAATCATCAGTGCGATAGAGACTGCTAAAATTGATGGTGCTGATTTGGTTGTTTTCAGTGAATTGTGCGTATGCGGTTATCCCCCTCGTGATTTTTTGTATTTCAGTGACTTTATAAATAGTTGCGAATTGGCCTTGCAACAAATAAAAGAAGCAACAAAAGACATTGCTGTGTTGGTTGGTCTACCCCGAAAAAATGAGGCTTCAAAAGGAAAGCCATTGTTCAATTCGGTTTATTTTATAGAAAATCAAATCATAAAAGCCACTATTGATAAAACATGTTTGCCTACTTACGATGTGTTTGATGAAGACAGGTACTTTGAGCAAGCGAATGAATGGAATGTAGTTTCTTTCAAAGGAAAAAAAATCGCTGTTACCATTTGTGAAGACATTTGGAATATGGGAAATCATCCTTTGTACAATTTTTGTCCTATGGATAAGCTTATGGTTCATCAGCCCGATTTGATGATTAACCTTTCTGCATCTCCATTTGATTACACGCACGATTCTGATCGACACGCTATTTTGAAAGCGAACGCATTAAAATATGGTATCCCTATTTTTTATTGTAATACAGTTGGAAGTCAAACAGAAATTGTTTTTGATGGCCATTCGCTTGTTATGGATGCACAGGGAAATTTGCGCGGGAAGTTGAATTCATTTAAGGAAGATCTTCAAACTTTTGAATGGGATGACGAAGGAAACATCTGTCATCCTGTTTTATTGGAAGCTTCAAAAATCTCCGATGAGCAATGTGATCCCGCAACTTTCCATCCCGAATGGAACATTGCATCTGTTCATGATGCAATTGTAACAGGGATAAAAGACTATTTCACTAAAATGGGTTTTAATAAGGCTTTGATTGGAAGTAGTGGTGGTATTGACAGCGCTGTTACCCTGGCCTTGGCAGCAAAAGCCCTTGGAAGTGAAAATGTATTATCTGTGTTGATGCCATCTGCCTTTTCTAGTGATCATTCGGTTGCAGATGCTGTAAGATTGAGTGAAAATCTCGAAAGCAAGTACCATGTTATTCCTATTAATGAAGTCTACGACGCTTTTTTGAATGCGTTGAATCCACTTTTTAAAGAACTTCCTTTCGGCTTGGCAGAGGAGAATTTGCAAAGCAGAACCAGGGGAAATTTGCTGATGGGAATTGCCAATAAGCATGGTTATATTTTGCTGAATACTTCAAACAAAAGCGAACTTGCTACAGGATATGGAACACTTTACGGCGATATGGCAGGAGGTATTTCTGTGCTTGGTGATTGTTATAAAACCCAAGTTTATGCTTTGGCTAAATTCATCAATAGAAACAAAGAAATCATTCCTTCTTCCATAATAGAAAAGGCTCCAAGCGCAGAGCTAAGGCCCAATCAAAAAGATGCTGATAGTCTCCCTGAATATCACTTGCTCGACGAAATACTTTATCAGTACATAGAACACCACAAATCACCGAATGAAATCAAAAAAACAAATAATGATGCCGGCCTGGTTGATAAAGTTTTGAAATTGGTAAACACCAATGAATACAAGAGAAACCAGTTTTGTCCAATCATCCGAATCTCACCCAAATCTTTTGGGTTAGGAAGAAGAATGCCCATTGTAGGCAAATACCTTTCATAGGAATTACATATTTTACAACATGGTAGCAAGGGTTTACAAATCAACAGGCAGCAGGTACACCGTTAAAAACACGGAAGGATTGGAGTTTCATGTTAGGTTGAAAGGAAAACTCAAAACAGACAATATCACCTCTACCAATCCGATTGCTGTTGGTGATTTTGTAGAAGTTGAAAACGAAGAAGATGCCGGCAGCATGGTTGTTTCCAGAATTTTACCCAGAAAAAATTACATCAACAGGGTATCTCCACACAACAAGAACCAGCAACATATTGTGGCAGCCAATCTCGACCAGTCATTGCTTTTTGTTACGCTAAAGGAGCCGAAAACGTCTCTTGGTTTCATTGATAGATTTTTGATTACATCTGAAGCATACCATGTTCCTGCGATACTTGTTTTCAATAAAGTTGATTTGTACAAAACAAAGGATAAAGAAAAGCTGGAAACTATTGCTGATATCTACAAGAAAATTGGCTATACGATTGTTTTTGTGAGCATGACAATGAATCATGGTATTGAGGAATTAATGGAGTTATTGAAAGACAAGACAACTTTGTTGAGTGGTCACTCGGGTGTTGGAAAATCTACATTCATTAACACGCTATTCCCTGATTTAGACATTAGAACTAAAGATGTGAGTGGTTGGAGTGGGAAAGGAATGCATACCACTACTTTCGCCGAAATGTACGACTTACCTCAGGGTGGAAGTATTATAGATACTCCAGGAATAAGGGAATTAGGTTTGGTTGATATCGATAAATATGAATTGTGTCATTACTTTCCTGAAATGCGAAAGTTGATGCATAACTGTCAGTTCAATAACTGTGTACACATCAATGAACCAGGTTGTGCCGTTAAAAAAGCGGTGTCAGAAGCTGAAATAAGTGAGGAAAGATATTTTAGTTACCTCAATATTCTAGAAGGATTACCTGCCAACAACTACACATAAAAAATGCTGCCATTGGCAGCATTGATTTTTTAAGTTTTTAGATTTATTTCTTGAATTAAAATGCATGTCTTTGAAGAAAGTGTGCTACTTCTTGCACTGCTTTACCTTCTGTTTTATTTGACCTTATTTTTAGTGGCAAAATGCTAACTCCTTCGAAAATATTGTAGTGCAAAGTTAGAAACTGGTCTTTGTATTTAAAGTCCCATTCTAAGGTTTCACTGTCATCAACCTGGTTCAAAAAAATAACTTGAAGTTGTTCGGCTAAAGTGTGTGCGATGGCGTAAAATTTCGAAACACTGCAGTTTTCATCAATAACTGTTTCGTTCTGGCTGAGCATAGCTCTGGTAGTGTACATCATAGGGTTTTGGTTTTATAGGGTTTTAAATAAAAAACGTATCGGATTACTTGTATATTTTTCGCTCTCCTTTGTATTTTGATCTTTTAATTGCTTTTATTGCTTTTGGATCACCGGAGATTATTCTCTCCGCACCGATTGCTGCACCGCTTGTTGGACAACCGTATTTGGGTGCCCTATGAAAGATAGAACAGCTGCTCAGTAATCCTATAACGACAAAAGCACAAATAATATTTTTCATTGGTTAACTTTTTTTGGCAAATTATTTCAAATCACTGAACCATCCGCTATAAGTGAGGTAATTTTCAGCAATTCTATTAATTTCTCCATTAATGTGTTGTTGATCGATATCTTTTACCTTTTTGGCAGGAACGCCTGCATAAATGCTTCCGGGTTCAATCACTGTATTTTCAAGAACTACCGAACCTGCTGCCACAATGGAATTGCTTCCTACATGAACATTGTCCATTATAATAGCACCCATTCCTATCAGCACGTTCGGCTCAATAACGCATCCATGAACAATGGCATTGTGCCCGATACTCACTTTATTTTTTATGATGGTTTTGGTTTTTTGATAGGTACAATGTATTACGGCTCCGTCCTGAATATTTACCATATCGCCGATGGAAATGCTGTTGACATCTCCCCGAATAACTGCATTGAACCAAACGCTGCAATCTCTTCCTAAAACTACATCACCAACAATGGTGGCATTAGGAGCGATGAAACAATTCTCTCCGATTTCCGGATGTTTGCCGTTAACAGGAAAAATGATTGGCATAGGAATTGAAATTTGGTTTAGGTTGCGGTAATTGGTTTTCTGAATTTTGCAGAAAAGTAAATTTACCTTTCAATGCAATAACTTGCATAAAAATACAATAAACCCATCAAGAGATTAAATATTGTCTCTGAACAAATCGAGTCAGCGGAAAATGAATGTAAGACAGCTTTTTTTAAACCATGTTGGCCAAACCTCTCAAGAGCCACTTTGTCTTCATGTGGTAAAGGCGGAAGGAAGCAAATTGTGGGATGCAAACGGAAACGAATACATAGATTTGATCGCAGGTATAAGTGTATGTAATGTAGGTCACCGACATCCTGCTGTATTGGATGCTATAAAAGCTCAGCTTGATAAGTACCTGCATGTGATGGTATATGGTGAGTTTATGGAAACACCCCAAATTGAATATGCAACTTTGCTTTCAGCACATTTACCCGCATGCTTAAACAGTATTTTTTTTACCGCCAGCGGAAGTGAGGCAACAGAAGGTGCAATGAAATTGGCGAAAAGGTATACAGGCCGAGCTAATATCATTTCTTTTAAAAACTCCTACCATGGAAGTACGCAAGGCGCTTTGAGTGTAATGGGAAGTGAGTATTGGCAACAGGCCTTTCGTCCGTTACTTCCCGGAATAATTCAGCTTGAATACAACAACTTTGATCATTTGAACAACATCACTGAAGAAGTTGCTTGTGTTATTGCTGAAACCGTTCAGGCGGAAGCAGGAGTAAACGTTCCGCAGGAATCGTGGATTAAAGCCTTAAGGGAAAAATGTAACCAAACCGGAACCTTATTGGTGCTTGATGAAATTCAATGTGGTTTTGGAAGAAATGGATCTTTATGGGCTTTTGAACAATTTGGTATTGTCCCTGATATTTTGTTGTTGGGAAAAGCATTAGGAGGCGGAATGCCTTTGGGTGCGTTTGTTTCTGATAAAAAAATAATGGACAGTTTAACCCATAATCCTGTGTTGGGACATATCAATACATTTGGCGGACATCCTGTAAGTTGTGCGGCGGGGTTGGCTGGATTGAAAGTTTTGCTGGAAGAGAAAATTATTCAGGAGGTAAAAAGGAAAGAGCAACTTTTTCTACAACACTTGCATCATCCAATGATACAAAAAGTGAACAGCTTCGGGTTGATGATAGCTGTTCATTTTGACAGCTTTACTACCACAAAAAAAATCATAGATAAACTAATTGAAAGAGGGGTTTTTACCGATTGGTTTTTATTTGCTTCGAATGCGTTAAGAATAGCTCCTGCATTGAACATCAGTGATGAAGAGATTGTTCTGGCTTGTGAGCAAATCAAGCAAGTACTGAATGAAATTCAATCTTAGGTTACACAAAAAAAATTAGAAGTTGTTTTGGAAAATCAAGGTCTGGTATAAAACAGACCGGCTTGGGTGTTGTTGTCTACAATATTCATGTCTAAGCCATCGCTTGCACCATCACCATTAACATCTGCTTTATTGTAACCGAATTCACCAGCAATGGTTCCGTTGTCTACGTCATTCATATCCCCACCATCTACGGTACCATCTTGATTGGAATCTCCGGCATATAAACCAAAAAGATTGCTGCTTAATGCTTTCATTGCTGGATTTATACCATCTCCGAATGCTTTAGCAAGGGCGTTGCTAAAGTCGTAGTTGTTAACTTCATCAAAAGTAAGGGTGTTGGCACTCCAGGTTTCGATGCTGTTTCTGTGTTTAACCGCAACGTAATAGCTGTTTCCAATAACAGCTTCAGGTAAAATAACGTTTGCGGAACCATCGTTGTGCAAAATTGGTTTCAAGCTGAAATTGGGGTTGCTGTTCGTCAAATTTGCCGCACTCCATAAATTTATGGTGATGCTGTCTGTTGCTGTAGCATCATTGTTCATGCCCAAATCAAATAAGGTAGATTTCATCAGACCATTGTTGTTGTAAGCACCTTCAAGAAATGCTTTAATGCCTAACATGGCAAATCTGTTCATTCCGTAAAGCACACCACCATTAGCTGCAATGGGTGCCCCAACGCTGTTTGAGGAAGCATCGCTGGTGCTGTTAATCAAACTCCAATTGCCATTGTTGTCGTAAAAGCAACCTCTCAAATTATTTTCAATGCCATTAACGTCAGTTGGGTCGGTATATTGACCGGTTGCATTAACGGAGCCGGTAATTCCTGTTCTGGAAATAGTCCAGTAAGTATTCAAATAATCTGTAGTAG
>CANHMN010000063.1 GCA_947461645.1 Chitinophagaceae bacterium
GCATCCTGGTGCGGCAATGGCAATAACCGTTTCAGCTTCATCAAACACTTTGAAATCTGCACCATTGATTAAAGCAGAAATATCTTCTTGTTGAGGAAAAGTATGTGCAGGGAATTTCAGATTGCAAAGTTTCATGTCGAAACGAATATCAGGCTTGTCATTACCATAGGTCCACATCGCCTGTTCCCATGTCATTCGTTCAACTTTTTCGGGATAGTTGATGTTTTTTACATCATGAAAAACCCTTTTAATAAGGCTTTCAAACATGCATAAAATATCTTCCTGCTCCACAAATGCCATTTCACAATCTATTTGGGTGAATTCAGGTTGTCTGTCTGCACGCAAATCTTCATCTCTGAAGCATTTTACTATTTGATAGTACCTGTCATAACCGCTAACCATGAGCAACTGCTTGAAGGTTTGTGGCGATTGAGGTAAGGCATAGAATTGCCCGGGGTTCATTCTGCTGGGCACAACAAAATCTCTTGCGCCTTCAGGTGTAGATTTAATCAGAAACGGGGTTTCAATATCCATGAAATGATTTTCATGAAGATAGTTTCTTGTACTTCGACCAACAGCATATCTGAGTTCCAAGTTTTTCTTAACTGCATTTCTTCTCAGATCGAGAAAACGGTATTTCATGCGCAAATCATCACCACCATCGGTATCATCCTGTATGGTGAAGGGTGGTGTTATGGATTTGTTCAGGATGGTGAAGTCGTTAACCAAAATTTCAATTTCACCTGTAGGGATGTTGTTGTTTTTATTGCTTCTTTCATTGACAACACCTGTTGCCTGAAGCACAAATTCTCTTCCCAATGGGTTGGATTCCAGTTTTTCATTCAGGTTTTCTGAAAACAGCAACTGTGTTATGCCATAACGGTCTCTGAGGTCAACGAAAGTGATGCTTCCGAATTTCCTGACTGTCTGAACCCATCCTGCCAGGGTTACGTTTGAATTAGTGTGTTCTAGCCTTAGTTCACCACAAGTATGCGATCGAAACATTGTATTGAAAGTTATTTGAAATGGTTTATGAAATTGTATTTGAAAAGCTTTTGCAAAGATAGGTCAAACAATATCCTCACATGGTTTCCAGTTGATCTGCGTGCCTTGGTTTCCATAAAATATAATAGTAACCCAACAATAAAATACCAATCATAAAAGGAATCATGGCCAAATGTTTATAAGTGATATCTCCGAAAACAGTTAAATCATCAAATCCAAAAAATTCGGAGATCATCCAGTAACTGTTGGCGCTTATCCAAAGTGTAATGGCAAGATTATGGCAAAGTTCACTAACGATTTTTCTTGTTCTCCAGGCTATCATCACAGCAATCATCAGAGTGGGAAGAATCATGACTAAACCCATGGGTTTCCAAATCATGCACCAGGCCACATCTTTAAATAGCCAAAATACGATGTGCAGGTTTTCCATTTTCCGGAAGTGCAGGGGAATGTGGTAAACAGGTTCATTTTTCATAAGCACGAATTTATTGAATGTGCATAAAAAAACTCCGATCGAGTAGACCGGAGTTTAAAAAAGGTAACCAATTTATTTTTTTAAAGCTTCGGCCATTGTTTTGCCGATATCAGCAGGGCTTGCTACAACATGGATGCCGCATTCGCCCATTATTTTCATTTTTGCTGCAGCTGTATCATCAGCGCCGCCCACAATCGCACCAGCGTGTCCCATTCTTCTTCCTGGAGGAGCAGTTTGTCCGGCGATGAAACCTACAACAGGTTTTTTATTTCCGGTAGATTTGATATAATGAGCAGCTTCTGCCTCCATGCCACCTCCAATCTCACCAATCATTACGATGGCATCCGTTTCATTGTCATTCATGAGCAATTCAACGGCTTCTTTAGTTGTCGTTCCGATAATCGGATCGCCACCAATACCGATAGCGGTTGAAATACCCAAACCTGCCTTAGCTACCTGATCGGCGGCCTCATAGGTAAGTGTACCAGATTTTGAAACAATTCCGATACGGCCTTTCTTGAAGATGAAACCAGGCATGATACCTACTTTACATTCTTCAGCGGTAATAACACCCGGACAGTTTGGTCCAATCAATCGGGTTGAAGTTCCTTGAAGGAAATTTTTTACTTTCACCATATCCTGAACGGGAATGCCTTCTGTAATACAAACCACAAGTGCAATGCCTGCCTCGGCGGCCTCCATAATGGCATCGGCAGCAAAAGCCGGTGGAACAAAAATGATGCTTACATTGGCTCCTGCCTGTTTAACAGCATCGGCAACAGTATTAAATACCGGCTTATCCAGATGAGTAGTTCCACCTTTTCCCGGCGTAACACCACCAACTAAATTGGTGCCGTACTCAATCATTTGGGTAGCATGGAAGGTTCCCTCTGTACCTGTAAAGCCCTGTACGATTACTTTTGAATCCTTATTGACTAAAACTGACATATTCGGAGATAGATTTGATGGTTAAAATTTTTGCAAATATAAGGCAGAATGCTGATTGAGGTCTAAATATCCCAAAGATTCAATACCCGAAAACAAGGTTTTGGGGCTATTTGGGTTGTTGTTGCATCATATTTTTCTTGGCTCCCTGCAAAAACTCAGATGCGAAAATAAACTGGTTCAGGTTTTTGTTTTCAGCATAAATAATGTCCTTGCTGTTGCCTGTCCATTCTTTTTTACCGTCTTTCATGTACAAAATATTGTCACCAATTTCCATAACGCTGTTCATGTCGTGGGTATTGATTATAGTGGTCATTTTGTATTCCAGGGTGATGTCTTTGATAAGTTGGTCGATAAGCATGGAAGTTTGCGGGTCAAGTCCTGAATTGGGTTCGTCGCAAAACAGGTATTTAGGATTTAAAACAATGGCTCTTGCGATGCCCACTCTTTTTTTCATACCACCGCTGATTTCGGCGGGAAATTTTTTGTTGCTTCCGCTAAGGTTTACCCTTTCCAGCACTTCGTTGACGCGTTTTAGTTTTTCGGTGTTGTTCTGCTTGGTAAACATATCCAGTGGGAATTTTATGTTTTCTTCAACGGTCATGCTGTCGAAAAGTGCAGAGCCTTGAAACAACATTCCAATTTGCTGACGAAGCATTTTCCTTTCGTCTTCATTCATTTCAGTGAAGCTCACACCATCGTATAAAATATTCCCTTCATCAGGCTCGAACAATCCTACAAGGCATTTTTGCAAAACGGTTTTTCCGCTTCCGCTTGTGCCGATGATCAGGTTGGTTTTACCTGTCTCCATTACATGACTCACGTTGTTGAGAACGATTTTTTCGCCAAAGCGTTTTGATATGTTGTTGAATTCAATCATAATGGTTATTACAACAAAAGTGAGGCCAGTACATAGTCTGCAAGCAAAATAACAATACAACTAACCACAACAGACTTTGTGCTGTTTCTTCCAATTTCAAGTGAGCCACCGTTTACAAAATAGCCAAAGTATGCAGGGATGGAACTAATGATGAAGGCGAAAGTGTAGGCTTTGGCCATGGCAAAAAAAACATTGTAGGGAACAAATTCCGTTCTAAGTCCAGTATCATACAATGCAGTTGGTATGATGCCCGAAGCTGCTATGGTTATTCTTCCTCCTATGATTCCTAAAACCATCGACAAAATGACAAGCAGGGGAATGGTTACCAATGCTGCAAGAATTTTAGGAAGTACAAGAAACGATTTCGTATTGATGCCCATTATTTCAAGTGCATCGATCTGTTCGCTAACCCTCATGTTTCCCAATTCGCTTGCAATTTTACTGCCCACTACGCCTGCCAAAACGATACAAACCAATGTTGGAGCAAACTCAAGAATAACAGTGTCTCTTACAATTTGCGCGATGATGATTCTTGAAATAAGGGGATTAACAAGCTGGTAGGCAGTTTGGACTGCACTTACAGCTCCCATGAAAATTGAAATAATGCAAACGATTCCAAGCGAACCTATGCCAATTTCAGAACACTGGTGCATGAATTCTTTCCAATACAATTTCGGGTTTTCGGGTTTCGAAAACATGCCCTTCAGCATAATCAGGTAACGTCCGAAATGGTAAATAAAAGACATGGTGTTTGTTGAATGACCATTAATGTTGTTGCAAAATAATTATGATCAGGCATTTTTAGGTTTCCTTTTCCACCACTTGCTTTTCTTTACCACATCCTGAACACTGGCTTTGTTTTTGGATTGCGCATCAACAACAGCGATTACAACCATATTGTAAATGGAACGAATGGTGCTGCCTAATTGTAGCACATGCACAGGTTTTTTCATCCCTAATAAAATAGGCCCAATGCTGTCTGCGCCTCCAACCTCTTGCAGTAAGGTATAGGCAAGGTTTCCTGCTGCAAGGTTGGGGAAGATTAGTGTGTTCACTTCTCCGTCAACCAATTCGGTGAAGGGATAGTTTTCCTTCAGTATTTCTTTGTTGAAAGCAAGCATTCCCTGCATTTCGCCATCGCAAATCAAAGTAGGATTTTTTTGTTTTACGATTTCACGGGCCTCCCTCACAATTTGTGCTTCCTGGGTGTTGCTGCTTCCGAAATTGGAATAAGACAACATGGCGATTTTAGGAACGATGTTAAATTGCTTTACTTCTTTGGCTACCAAAAGTGTTATCTCTGCCAATTCTTCAGCTGTTGGATTGAAGTTTACCGTGGTGTCTGCAAGGAATAGCGGACCTCTTTTGGTGAACAAAAGATACATGCCGGCGATTTTTTTAACGCCTTCATCCGTACCGATAATTTGTATTGCAGGTCTTATGGTATCTGGGTAATTTCGGCTCAATCCGCTGATCATACAATCAGCTTCGCCTGTTTCCACCAGCATGCAACCGAAATGGTTTCTGTCTTTCATCGCCTTCATCGCTTCATAATGGTTGATGCCTTTGCGTTGTCTTTTGGCGAAGAAGATTTCACCGAACTCTTTTCTAAGCTCTTCGTGTTCGTCGTCTTTGGGGTTGATGATGGGTATGTCATCGATATCAACGGAATTGGCTTCAGCAATCTCCCTGATTTTCTTTTCGTTACCTAACAGTATGGGGTAGCCGACTTTTTCATCCACCACCATTTGCGCCACTTTTAATATTTTGGCATTTTCAGCATCTGCAAAAACAATACGTTTTGGGTTGCTTTTAGCCTTATTGCCGAGAATACGGCTGAGTTGGTTGTCGAGTCCAAGTCTTTTGTTTAATTCTATCGTGTAGGCGTTCCAGTCAGTTATGTTGATTCTTGCCACACCACTCTCCATTGCTGCCTTGGCAACGGCTGGAGCAACGGTAGACAACAATCTAGGATCAACAGGTTTGGGTATGATGTAGGTTGGTCCGAAGGAAATGTTTTTTTCATTATAAGCCAGATTCACTATATCAGGAACTGGAGTTTTAGCTAGCTCCGCCAATGCATGAACAGCAGCAAGTTTCATTTCTTCGTTGATTTGTTTTGCCCTAACATCAAGTGCGCCTCTGAAGATGTAGGGGAAACCAAGTACGTTGTTTACCTGATTGGGATAATCACTTCTGCCGGTTGCCATAATCACATCTTTTCTTGCATTCATGGCTTGATCGTAGGTGATTTCAGGATCTGGGTTGGCCATCGCAAAAACGATAGGGTTTTTGGCCATCGATTTAATCATATCAGGAGTAACGACATTGCCAACACTCAAGCCCACAAACACATCAGCATCTTTCAAGGCTTTGGTTAGATCATAATCTCGGTATTTGGCATCAACACTGAAGGGTTCTTTGAAGGCATCAACATCGGCTCTTCCTTTGTAAATAATTCCTTTGCGATCAAACAGTATGAAATTGGAAGGTTTCGCTCCCAAAGATTCGTAAAGCTTGATGCAGGCCATAGCTGCAGCACCGGCACCATTAACCACAAAACGAACTTTATCTATTTTCTTTTTTTGAATTTCCAATGCATTAAGCAGAGCTGCCGCAGAAATAATTGCTGTGCCGTGCTGGTCATCATGCATCACGGGAATATTGCATTGCTTTCTTAATTCTTGTTCAATATAAAAGCACTCCGGCGCTTTAATGTCCTCCAGATTTATTCCACCGAATGTGGGTTCGAGCGACTTCACAATTTCTACAAATTTCTGGGGATCGCTTTCGTTGATTTCAATATCGAAAACATCAATGTCAGCAAATATTTTAAACAAAACACCTTTTCCTTCCATGACAGGCTTTCCGGCTTCAGGTCCTATGTTTCCCAAACCCAACACAGCGGTACCGTTACTAATTACGCCAACAAGGTTTCCTTTAGCGGTGTATTTGTATACATCATCCGGATTTTCTGCAATTTGTTTACAGGGTTCTGCAACTCCTGGTGAATAGGCCAACGACAAGTCTCTTTGTGTTTTGGCTTCTTTGGAAGGTATTACTTCAATTTTACCCGGACGTCCCTTTGCATGGTATTCCAAAGCGTCCTGTTTCAAGTGATTTTTAGCCATATTGTATTCAATTTGTTGCGCATAATGCGCATAGGGTTAATGTTTGAATGACACTATTCTGCGTCAAAGAGGATGCAATTTACAAAATCAGCCACAAGTGGTGAGGTTAATTTCAACGGTAAATCATTGATGGTAAAAGCTGCCTATTCAGATTTACACAGCAACAGGTGCTTTTATGGCTGGATGACTCTGGTAATTAAGCAATTCAAAGTCTTCGTATTTGAAAGCAAAAATGTCCTTTACCTCTGGATTTATTTTCATTGTTGGAAGAGGAAAAGGTGTTCTTGACAATTGAAGTTCGGCTTGTTCAAAATGGTTTTTATAGAGGTGAGCATCACCAAAGGAATGAACAAAATCGCCATATTGCAAATCGCATACTTGCGCAATCATCATGGTTAATAAAGCATATGAAGCTATGTTGAAGGGAACCCCCAAAAACACATCTGCACTGCGCTGGTAAAGTTGGCAACTGAGTTTTCCATCAGCCACGTAAAATTGAAAAAGGCAATGGCATGGCATAAGTTTCATTTGTGGTAAATCGGCCACATTCCAGGCGCTGATGATGAGTCTTCTGCTGTCTGGATTGTTTTTAATTTGATGAATGAGGTCTTTTACCTGATCCACCACAACTCCATTGGCACCTTCCCAACTTCTCCATTGTTTGCCATAAACTGGGCCTAAATTTCCCTTTTCATCTGCCCATTCGTCCCAAATACTGACGTTGTTTTCTTTAAGATAACGAATGTTGGTATCACCTTGCAAAAACCACAACAATTCATGGATAATACTTTTCAGGTGTGTTTTTTTAGTGGTAACAAGCGGGAAGCCTTCCTGCAAGTTAAACCTCATTTGATAGCCGAAAACGCTTCTAGTGCCTGTACCTGTTCTGTCGCTTTTATCGGTACCGTTTTCTTTGATGTGTCTAAGTAAATCCAAATATTGTTGCATGGTTGCAAGTTAATAAACCTTTGCATTCCAACTAATGGTGTTGACAACTTAGCCGAAATGTCATTTATTAGGGGTATTAATTAGCAGAATGTACCAATTTATCTTCCAACACACTGCAGTTGAATTGTTATCTTTGTGTCTTTAATTGTTATGGCTTCCAAAGGAAAAGTTTTAGTGGCAATGAGCGGCGGTATAGATAGTACTGTTGCTGCTTTAATGCTTCATAAAGAAGGTTATGAGGTGGTGGGCATTACTATGAAAACATGGGATTATGCTACAAGCGTAGGTGTAAACAATAAAAAAGAGACCGGTTGCTGTAACCTCGATAGCTTCAATGATGCAAGGATGGCAGCTGTGGAGCATGGGTTCCCGCATTTTATTCTTGACATAAGAGAGGAGTTCGGCGATTTTGTGATTGAAAATTTTGTGGAAGAATACCTTGCCGGCCGCACCCCTAATCCTTGTGTGATGTGCAACACTCATATCAAGTGGAGAGCATTGTTGAAACGTGCAGATGCTCTGGGATGTCAGTTTATCGCAACAGGTCATTATGCACAGGTTCATCAGCACAGCAATGGAAGGTATTTTATAAGAAAAGGGAAAGACGAAAGTAAAGATCAGAGTTACGCTTTGTGGGGTTTGCAACAAGATTTACTGAGCAGAACGCTATTGCCGCTGGGCACTTACCATAAAACTGAGATCAGACAAATGGCCCACGATTTCGGCTATCCTGAATTGGCGAAAAAAAATGAAAGCTATGAAATATGCTTTGTGCCTGACAATGATTACCGTGGTTTTTTAAAGCGCAGGGTGGAAGGGCTGGAAGAAAAAGTGAATGGAGGTGATTTTGTAGACAGCTCAGGTAAAATTTTGGGTAAACACAAAGGCTATCCTTTTTATACCATTGGTCAAAGAAAAGGACTTGATATTGCTTTAGGTACTCCGGCATTTGTAACGGCTATCAACCCGGAAACCAATACCGTAGTTTTGGGAACAGAAGATGAGTTGAAAAAAACTGAAATGCTGGTTACGAATTTAAATTGGCTCAAGTAC
>CANHMN010000064.1 GCA_947461645.1 Chitinophagaceae bacterium
CGGTAGGATAGTTCATCTTCATTCCAAATCCACAATACACAAACAGGGAGCATAATAGCACCCAATATGGAGCTTAGTGAAACATATCTGGTGAGGTATAGAACCAATACAAAAACGCCAACACAACAAACTGCTACAAGCGGCTGAACTGCAATTAGCATTCCAAGTAACGTGGCAACACCTTTTCCACCTTTGAATTGGGCAAAGGCTGGGAAAATATGCCCCATAACGGCCGCAAGTCCCAAACCCATCATGAAATTGGTACGCTCCAACTCGTTGTTGATGTAATAAGGAAGTAGCCAAAACAATCCTACTGCAGCCATACCCTTTAGAATGTCCAAAACCATTATAATGGTTCCATATTTTGGGCCTAAAACCCTGAAGGCGTTCGTTGCACCCATGTTTCCACTTCCGTAATCACGAATATCGATGCCAAAAAAACGTTTGCTGATGAGTATTGCCGTGGGGATAGAACCAATAAGATAGGCTAATATGATGAGCAGGAATTCTTTCATTTCAATAAAATACCTTTTTCAGTGTAGATAAATTAAAGCTTTCTTTGAAAATCGGAAAATGAAGATACGAAATTTCTCGGTTTGCACTCAAGCACTTTAAGATGCAAAGGTCATGATTTAATTAGTGTGGCGCACATGTCGTCAAGAACATCCAACCCTTGTGGTTTTGAATTTTATTCACCTGAAAAGCAGCTTCATTCAATGCTCCAACAATATCTGTTTCATCATCAGTCAATATTCCGCTGAAAAGAACAGTTGCATTGGGCTTACAGCTTTTTACAATATCCTTTAAGTTGGCTTTTATCACGTTAAGGTTAATGTTGGCAAGAACAACATCTGCGTAAGCAGTTGAAGCATCACAAAAATCGGCTTTTACTACGCTCACTTTGGTACAACCATTGGCTATGAGGTTCTCCTTAGCATTATTGATGCTCCAATCGTCGTTATCTATGGCAAGAATTTCTTTGGCACCCATTTTTTCGGCCAATATAGCCAGCAAACCGGTTCCTGTTCCGAAGTCGATTACTCGCTTGTTTTGAAAGTTTATGACAGACATTCCTTGCATCATTTGCAAAGTGGTTGCATGGTGACCCGTTCCAAAACTCATTTTGGGGGTGATGATGATGTCGAATGTTGATTCAGAAATTGGCTTGTGAAAGGATGCTCTAACCATACAAAAAACAGCTTCTTCATTCGGACTTTTTACCACAATAGGTTCAAAATCTTTCTCCCATTCTTCATTCCAATTTTTTTCACTTACTATTGATTTTCTGTATGTTACATTGTATTTCTCGACTAAAATATCAAATAATTCATTTTCAAATTCGGTGGATTTAACGAATGCCTTTAAAGTTGATTCCTGCTCTTCGAAACCTTCAAACCCTATTTCACTGAGTTCAGCCAAAAGCAAATCACTTAGTTCAGCAGAGATCCCTTCAAAAATATACTCGTAATGTGTCATACATAAAAAAGGCTGCAACCCAAAAAACTCAGATTGCAGCCTGTAAATTATTTTTTAATAATTATTGATTGTCAGAAGCCGGTTTAGCCGGAGCCTCAGGTTTTGGGATCAAAGCTTTTCTGCTCAACTTGAATTTGCCCGTTTTTGGATCAACATCCAACAACTTCACTTTCACCTTATCACCTTCGTTGAATATGCCTTGCATAGATTCAAGTCGCTTCCAGCTGATTTCACTGATGTGAAGCAATCCTTCCTTCTTAGGCAAGAACTCTACAAAAGCACCGAATTCTTTGATGCTTTTTACAGTACCCTCGTAAGTATCACCAACAACAGGAACGGCTACAATACCATTGATCCAAGCCAATGCTTTGTCTAGACCTTCTTTTTGTTTAGAGAAGATACTCACTTCACCTTGGTTGTTTACTTCTTCAATATTTACAGTAGTACCTGTTTCCCTTTGAATTTCCTGAATTACTTTACCACCTGGTCCAATTACAGCTCCGATGTATTCTTTATCGATGGTAATTTTAACCATTCTTGGAGCGTGTGGTTTCACATCAGGTCTTGGTCCTTCCGTGCATGCATACATGGCATCAAGAATATGCATTCTGCCTTTCTTAGCTTGTGCCAAAGCCTGACGCATAACATCCATACTCAAACCGTCAACTTTGATATCCATCTGCACACCACAAATCCCATCTTTTGTTCCGGTAACTTTAAAATCCATATCTCCTAAATGGTCTTCATCACCCAAGATATCTGTCAATACAGCAAATTGATCTCCCTTGGTAATCAATCCCATTGCCACACCACTTACGTGTTTTTTTAAAGGAACACCTGCATCCATCAACGCAAGTGACCCAGCGCAAACTGTTGCCATTGATGAAGATCCGTTACTTTCAAGGATGTCACTTACAACCCTTACCGTATAAGGATATTCGCTACCAGGCATCATTTTTTTCAAGGAACGCATCGCCAAATTTCCGTGACCTACTTCCCTTCTACCTACTCCCCTCATCATTTTTACCTCACCGGTACTGAATGGTGGGAAATTATAATGAAGAATGAATTTGCTGTATTCAGATGAATGTGCACTTTCTACAAGAAGCTCATCCAATGGCGTTCCTAAAGTAACTGTTGTAAGCGATTGGGTTTCGCCTCTGGTAAACAAAGCTGAACCGTGCGGTGTAGGCAAAATATCGTTCTCCATTTCAAGTTGACGAATATCTTCAGTTCCTCTTCCGTCCAAACGCTTTCTGTCATTCAAGATCATGTCTCTTACCACATAATACTGCAATTCACCAAAGTAATGACCAATCAATCCTTTGTCTTCATCGCTTAATTCCTCTTCATTTAAATGTGCAACCAGCTCTTCGTGAAGTGCTTTGAAAGCATCACTTCTTTCATGCTTGGCAGAAGCTGATGAAGAAATGGCGTGCATTTTATCTTTAGCAAATGCTGATATTTTTTCGTTAAGTGCTTCATTTCTGTATGGTTTTTTATAATCGCGTTTACCGGTTACTCCAACCAATTGCCTCAGTTCCTCCTGAGCCTTTACTTGTATTCTGATGGCGTCGTGAGCTAACTCAAGTGCCTTGATTAAATCTTCTTCCTGACATTCGTTGCTCTCACCCTCAACCATCATGATGTTTTTGTTGGTTGCTGCAATTACGAACTCCATATCGAGTTCTTGCATTTGAGAACGTGTGGGGTTGATGATCATTTCACCGTTGATTCTACCTACCCTAACCTCTGAAATAATTTCCTGTACAGGAATATCTGAAACAGCCAAAGCTGCTGATGCTGCCAAACAAGCTAAAGCATCAGGCATTACCTGGTCATCAGAAGAAATCAATGAAACCAATACCTGTACATCGCATAAATAATCTTCAGGAAACAAAGGACGTAATGCTCTGTCTATTAGTCTTGATGTTAGTATTTCATAATCATTCAAACGGGCTTCTCTTTTAAAGAAGGAACCTGGAACGCGACCAGCTGAGGCGAATTTTTCCTGATAGTCTACTGACAATGGAAAGAAATTCTGACCTGCTTTAGGTTCTTTGTTGGCAACAACTGTTGCAAGAATAACACAATTGCCTTGTTTAACGGTAACTGCTCCGTCAGCCTGTCGAGCCATTTTACCGGTTTCTATGGTAACATTGCGGCCACCGCCTATATCAAAAGTTACTGATGTTGATTTTAAGAAAGACATATAAAATAGATTTTCCTCAATGCAAATACATGAGGTGGTGAATACTACTTGTAAAAAGAACAATTCCCAACTGATTAAACGGTTGGGAATAATTCAATACAAATGAATTTGAAATTGGAATTATTATTTACGCAGACCCAACTTCTCAATCAGAGCCCTGTAACCTGTAAGGTCGTGCTTGCTGAGGTAAGTTAATAGACGTTTGCGCTTACCAACCATCATCATAAGACCTCTTTGAGAAGAAAAGTCTTTCTTATTGCCTTTCAAATGGTTAGAAATGTGGTTGATGCGTTCTGTAAGCATTGCTACCTGTCCTTCAATAGAACCGGTGTTGGTAGATTTACCCCCAAATGTGGTAAAAATAGCCATTTTCTTTTCTGTTGTTAAATGAGACATTTTTTGAATTTTTTAAAACCCTGTGTTTTACTTTTTTTTATTTCGGTTGCAAATGTAATAAAAACTGTCGGTATTTTCCCGACTATTTCAATAAAAAATCAATATTATATTTAAATTTAACCTCTTTTGCCTTAGTTGTGAATCAACTAAAGACCAAATTCAGAAAAAGCTACCGCGTTTTGATATATTTGAGCCGATTTCTGTACAACCAAACCCATTTGATTGAAAAGAATAGTTTTTACAGTTACCAATGATCTTTCCTTTGACCAGCGTATGCAGCGCATTTGCGGAAGTTTAGCCCATGATGGCTATGATGTTTGTTTGGTAGGAAGATCTCAAAATAAATCGGTTACGCTAACTCCAAAACCATTTCAACAAAAAAGGATTTCTTGTCTGTTTCAAAGGGGTTTTTTGTTTTATGCAGAATACAACATCAAGCTGTTTTTCTACTTGCTTTTTCAAAAATTCGATTGCGTTTGTGTGATAGACCTTGATACCATCATACCCGGCTTTTTGGCTTCAACCATAAAGAATACAAAACGGGTTTACGATGCGCATGAACTTTTTTGCGAAATGAAAGAAGTGGCAACAAGACCCTTCATATACAAATGCTGGAAATGGATAGAAAGAACTTTCGTTCCAAAATTTAATCATGGTTATACTGTTAACGATTTGATTGCTGATGAGTTTAAAAAAATGTACGGCAAAGACTATGAGGTTATCAGAAGCATTGCCAAGTTAAATCCTGAATGCGGACAAACACCAAAAGAAAAATTCCTGCTGTACCAAGGTGCTGTAAATGAAGGGCGTTGTTTCGAAACCCTTATACCTGCCATGAAAATGGTAGATGCTCAACTCATTATTTGCGGAGATGGCAACTTCATGAATCAGGCTAAACAATTGGTACAAGACCATCAGCTTCAGCAAAAAGTGATTTTCAAAGGAATGCTTGCTCCACAAGAACTTCGTTCGATTACCAACATAGCTTACATAGGCACTACATTATGTGAAAAGGATTCGCTCAGTACCTACTATTCGCTTGCCAATCGTTTTTTTGATTACTTGCAAAGTGGTACGCCTCAAATCTGCGTGGACTTTCCGGTTTATAATAAATTGAACAATATACACCGAGTTGGTGTTTTGGTAGAGGACCTGTCTGCTGAAAGCCTTGCCGCTTCCATAAACAGTCTGCTGCATGACAAACAACTGTGGCAGGAATTGCACGAAAACTGTAAAAAAGCCGCTTTGGAATGGAACTGGGAATACGAGGAAAAGAAATTAATTTCATTATACAATAGCTACCTTGGATAAACAACTGCACATAGTGACCCATGATGTTCCCTGGCCTGTTGATTATGGAGGAGTAGTTGATCTTTTTTATAAAATCAAGGCACTTCATCATCTGGGGGTAAAAATTCATTTGCATTGTTTTACGACAAAAAATAACGAACAGCCCCATTTATTGCAATACTGCGAATCTGTTCATTATTATCCAAGAAAGTTATCCCTTTCATTAAGCAACCTTTTACTACCCTATATCGTTCAATCGAGAATAAATAACGACTTGATTTGTAATCTCAACAAAGATGAACATCCCGTTTTACTGGAAGGAATTCATTGCAGCTATCCGCTTTACAAAGATCTTTTGAAGGATAAAAAAGTTTGGGTAAGACTACACAATGTTGAGTGCAATTATTACAGAAAATTATGTGAAAACGAAAGTAGCATTTTCAAAAAAATATACTACTACACGGAGTCGGTTCTGCTTAAAAAATATGAAAAAAAGTTGGCGAAAAAAGCAAGCTACTTGACCGTTAGTTTATCTGATTCGGAAACATACCAACAATTATTTTCTCCTAAAGCGACTGTCTTTCTTCCGGTATTCTCTTCTTGGTCAAAAATCAAATCAACCCCAGGACATGGAAATTATTGTCTTTATCATGGAAACCTTTCCATAAATGAAAATATCAGGGCTGTGGAATGGCTTCTGAATGAAGTATTCAGCAAATGTGATTTCCCCTTTGTTATTGCTGGAAAGAACCCCTCTGAATATTTGAAAAAACTTGCCCACCGATACAATCATACTTGTATTGTGGAAAACCCCTCTGAATTTGAGCTGGATGATCTGATCAGAAAAGCACACATTAACATACTTCCCTCTTTCAACAATACAGGTGTAAAACTAAAAATAGTACATGCTCTTTTTAACGGAAAACATTGCATCAGCAATCTCACAGGAGTAAAAGGCTCCGGATTTGAAGCGCTTTGTCATACCGCCGAAGAAGCTGATGAATACATCAATTGCATAAGTAAATTACTGAACATGCCATTTACAGAAGAAGACATTAAATCTAGAGAAGCGTTGCTAACGTCGTTGTACAATAACGAAGAAAATGCCTTAAAACTCATCAACTGTATATACTAGCATTGTCCCATACCCTTCCGCCCTCGGTTTTAATGGTCCTTGCTTTGTACTTATTGATTACGAGATAATCGTGAGTTGCCATTACAATACTAGTATTGAAATCACGACAAATATGAAACAGCAGTTGCATAATATCATCACTTGTTTCTGGATCCAAATTACCGGTTGGCTCGTCAGCCAAAATCAATTTCGGTGAATTAAGTAATGCTCTGGCTATATCCACTCTTTGTTGCTCTCCACCACTTAACTCGTAAGGCATTTTATTGCTTTTGTCCTTTAGGTTTACTTTATCTAAAACATCATTAATTTTATCAGTCATTAATTGTTCATCACTCCAGCCTGTAGCTTTAAGTACAAATTTCAGATTGTCTTTAACACTTCTGTCAGTTAGTAATTGAAAATCCTGAAAGACTACGCCCAAACTTCTTCTCAAAAAAGGAATGGTTTTCCAGGTCAACTCCTTGAGATTGTGCCCAACAACCCAGCCTTGTCCTTCAGTCAACTGAAGATCGCCGTATAAAGTTTTCAAAAGGCTGCTTTTACCGGTTCCGGTTTTTCCAACCAAGTAAACGAACTCCCCTTTATCAACGGAGATATTGACATCTCTCAATACTACTGATTCCCCTTGATAGATGTTTACATTTTGAAGTTCAATGATGGCTTGAGACATTTGATGATTTTTAGGTAAACAAATTTACATCAAGCAATGTTAATAAACAATTAGATTTGCACCTCGAAAATGCAACTGCACAAAGACATAACAAAATTACCTTCCTTAACTAAGGCGGTACTCACCATCGGATCTTTTGATGGAGTGCATCTTGGGCATAAAACCATACTGCAACAACTAACTGAAGCAGCAAAGGCTATTGACGGAACCAGTGTAGTAATAAGCTTTTTCCCTCATCCTAAACTTTTTCTGGGACAAAACAATGATAAGCCCATTGCCTTACTCAACACCATTGATGAAAAAGCCACATTAATGGAAAAGTCAGGCGTTGATCACTTAGTGCTTGTTCCATTTACCGCAGAATTTGCTTCTATGGAAGCAGAGGCTTACATCAGTGATTTTTTAGTCAAGTTTTTCCATCCGCATATCGTCATCATTGGGCATGATCATCGTTTTGGAAAAAACAGAAGCGGAGATTTTAATCTCATGAAAAGTTGTGGAATCAAATACGGCTTTCAAGTACTAGAAATTCCGGAATGCGTAATCAACAATATCGGCATCAGCAGTACAACCATCAGAAATAAATTAAAAAGTGGCGATGTTACTGAAGCAAACGAATTGTTGGGCTATCAATATTCATTTACAGGGACAGTTATAAAAGGAAATCAAATTGGAAGAACCATTGGTTTTCCTACGGCAAACCTTTCAATTGAAGATGACTGGAAACTTATACCTTGCAATGGTGTTTATGCAGTGAGCGGTTTATTAAAAGAAAAAGAATCATTTAAGGGTATGATGAACATTGGCAACAGGCCAACATTTGACGGCAAAGAAAGAAATATTGAAGTCCATATTTTTGAATTCGACAAAGAAATCTATAAAGAGAAATTGACTATTAATATTGTTCAGAAAATAAGAGATGAAATTAAATTTACCAATATTAATGAACTGCAAGCACAACTCAAAACAGACCAATCAACCTGCCTTCAACTGCTCAATCATTTATCATAACACTGTACTGATAATTTGTTCATCTATTTTTTAGGCTAGATCAATTATCATTATTGGCATACTAAAGCCGATTCAAATAGCTCAACTTTTACTTAATTTTGCACCATGAGCAAAACTGTTGCATTGCATACCCTAGGCTGTAAGCTGAATTTCAGTGAAACTACTGCCATGTC
>CANHMN010000065.1 GCA_947461645.1 Chitinophagaceae bacterium
AATACCAATAATGGAAACAATCAATAAAAATCCGGTTCTTTTTACACGCTCAGCTTCTGTTGAAATTGAAAGATTGATCAAAGAAGACAGTTCTACCAATGGCAAAATGCTCAGAGTTGGTGTCAAAGGTGGTGGCTGCAGCGGCATGACCTATATTCTTGAGTTTGATGTTCAAAAAGACAATGACCTTGTTTACCAGGAAAATGGATTTAGCTTTTTGATGGACAAATCGCATAGTATTTATTTGATGGGAATGGAAGTAAACTGGGAGGGAGGATTAAATTCCAGAGGTTTTACTTTTACCAATCCCAATGCTAGCAGCACCTGCGGTTGCGGTACAAGTTTTGCAGTATAGATCACAATCTAATAATGTCTTTAAAGTAAAAAGCCGCTTCGATGAGAAAGCGGCTTTTTGTTGTGTTTGTGATTATTAAATTAAAGCTCAGGAGCAACTTCTTTTTTTCTTTTCTCTGAAGCAGCACCCAATGGTTTGTCTTTTGCAAAATCAACAAGAATTGGAGCTCCAACAAAAATAGAGGAGTAGGTTCCTGTGATTACACCAATCAACATCGCAAATGCAAATCCACGTGTTACCTCGCCACCGAAAATGAACAATATCAAGATGGTTAAGAATACAGTCAATGATGTCATTACCGTACGACTAAGGGTATCGTTAATAGCTTTGTTGATGATGGTAATTTTGCTTTCACCTTTCATGTCTCTGCTGTATTCACGAATCCTGTCAAATACAATAACGGTATCGTTCATCGAGAAACCAATAACTGTCAATATAGCGGCGATAAAGTGCTGGTCTATTTCTAGCGGGAAAGGAACTACATCTTTAAAGAAAGAGAAAACAGCAAGGGTAACCAATACGTCATGAAGCAAGGTAAGGATTGTACCCAAAGAATATCTCCAGTCACGGAACCTCATGAAAATGTACAAGAAAATGATGAGCATTGCAAAAATAGTTGCTCTTACAGCTCCGCTTTTCAAGTCATCAGAGATGCTTGGTTGAACTGTTGTAGAACTTTGAATGTTGTTCTCAACAAAATCATTATAACTAGTTTGAGCAGGCAATGAATTTTTCAAACCTTCGAATAACCTTGACTGTACCAAACTGTCTGCATTGTCCTGACCTTTAAGGTAAGATGTGGTAATATTTATGTGTTTACCATCCTGGCCTACAGTTTTCAAAGTGATATTGTCACCATCAAGCGCTTTTTTGAGGTTACTTCTGAAAGCATCATTTGCTTCGATCTTCTTGTCAAAGGCAATAGTATAGCTTCTTCCACCTTTAAATTCAACGCCTTCATGAAATCCATTGAAGAAGGATGCAATACCTGCTAGTAGGATAAGAGTAGAAATGAAATAGGCTACTTTTCTGTACTCAATGAACTTATAGTTAGCGTGTTTAAAAATACGCTTGGATAGAGCAGTGAAATAGTTAAAGTGTCTTTGTTTGTTGGTCCAGAATTCTGTAATTAATCTAGAAACCATAATTCCGCAGAACAAAGAAAGCAAAATACCGATGATTTGGGTAGTTGCGAAACCAAGAACTGGACCCAGACCAAAGTAAGCAAGTATGATTGCAGTTAACAAGGAAGTTACGTGAGCATCAATCACCGGAGCAAGTGAACGCTGGTAACCATCATCAACTGCCTGTTGGTATGACTTTCCTTTAGAAAGTTCTTCTTTGATTCTTTCAAAAATAATTACGTTGGTATCAACCGCCATACCGATAGTGAGTACCAAACCTGCAATACCCGCAGCTGTTAGGGTGAAACCCAATGCAGTTAACACCCCAATGGTAAACAATAGGTTTAATATCAATGCAATGTTGGCAACCCAACCGCCATTGTTGTAATAAATGAGCATTAATCCGAAAATAACAAGGAAGGCAATCAAGAATGCCATAATACCACCGTTAACTGCTTCTTTACCAAGTGTAGGTCCAACAACTTGCTCAGCTACAATTTTGGCAGGAGCATCCAGTTTACCTGACTTAAGAATATTGGCAAGATCCTGTGCTTCTTCAATGGTGAACTTACCAGATATTTCAGAGTTTCCGCCTTCAATTGGTCCGTTTACATTTGGTGCACTATACACTACATCATCCAAAGCAATAGCAATAGGACGACCTACATTTTTAGCGGTAAGTTTAGCCCAAACTTTACTACCTACGTTGTTCATAACCATTTTGATGGCAGGCTTACCCATTTGGTCAAAATCTTGTTTGGCTTCTTCAACAGCATCACCTTCTAGTGGAGCTTTTTCAGAACCAGGAAGGGTCTTCACCGCATAAAGAGGGAAGAATCTCAAGTTTCCTTTAGCTGCTTTTTCTTCAATACCGTAAAGGAATTTGATGTTGGATGGAAGAGCGTTTTTTACTACATCATTGTTGATATAACTGTTGAAAAGTCCTGTATCCTTCAAAGCAACATTACCAATTGCGGCTGCATAAAAGCGTTTGCCGGTATTGTCGGTTTGTACATCAATTGGGTTGATAACTTTAAAGAAAGGATTCTCATTTTGCTTTGATAGCAACGAATCTTTAGCCTTAGCTGTATCAGTTGCTGTAACGCCATTGAGGTAATTCTTTAAATTGTCATCTGCAGTTTTAAGCGAATTGGCAATTTCATCAATTTGATAAACTTCCCAAAACTGAAGGTTTGCTGAAGATTGTAAGAACTTACGAACCCTAACTGGATCATTAACTCCAGCAAGTTCAACATTAATTACTCCTTTATTTTCATCCAAATTGATGTTAGGTTGAGCAACACCGAATTTATCGATACGCTTAACCAATATCTTGTAAGTTTGATTGATAGCACCTTTAGCGATGTTTCTTATTTTTTGGATTACTTCGTTATCGCTGTCAGTAATTTTTACGTCTTTACCTGGTCCTGCAAATAATGAAGACAACTTACCACCGCCATTTTGTTTTACGAAGGCGTCAGTAAACAAAGTAATATAGTCTGATTCGCTGTTTGACTTTTGTGCTGTAGCGGTATTTAGAGCAGCAATCAACTGAGGATTGTTGGGGTTGTTACTCAAAGACTTTATCATGCCTTGCAGACTAACGTCCATGGTAACACTCATACCACCTTGAAGATCCAAGCCAAGGTTCAGCTCATTCTCCTTACATTTTTGGTAGGTAGTTCCAACCACAGGATAAATACTTTTATCTTTTGTGCTGTCGAGGATTTTTTGCGTTTTGATTTTTACAAGGGCCTCTTTTTCCTCGGGGGAGAGGTTGGGGTTTTGTTTCTTTACCAACTTTTCGGCCTGAGCCTTCACTTCATTTTCATAATTGCGAACCACCCAAGTGTACGACAATTCCCAAAGAGAGATTGAAATCAGCGCAATAGTGAAAAACCAAATTAATCCTTTCAGTTTCATGTGTGAGTGTTTATTTTTTTACTTGATACTTGAAACCTGAATTTTAGCCTAAAATGGAAAGTTTAGGTTTTATTCAGTATTTCAATGGTTTTAGTTTTGGCGAAAGAACAATCGATTTCTATAAATAAATCAATTCGCTTTCAATTGGTTATTAATAAGTTAATACTATTAAAGTGTGCAAATATAAGGCAAAATAGTATTGAAAGGGTGGTGTTATCCCTAAAAAAACTGATTACCCTAAGCCCCTTTGATTACTAAAAGCGGGGGCGCTAAATTCAAGAAATTATTTTGTTATTGCAATGTTTTAGACTCTTTTTTACAATTTATTTCCTTTTTCACTGAAATATTAAATTCTATTCAATCATTTGAGTATTAACATGAATCATATATCATTATATTTCAAATGGAATTGTTCGCAAGACATTAGTTTTGCCACATGCAAGAAATGGATTTGTCTTCCTTACTAACAAGGTTCAAGGAACCTGAAACCCTTAAAATGGCCAAATTGGGCAGAGAACTTCGAGCCCAAGGTTTTGATATTACCGATTTAAGCCTAGGTGAACCGGACTTTGATACACCTCAACACATTAAGAAGGCTGCTATTGAAGCCATTGAACAGAATTTCAGTCATTACACACCTGTTGCAGGATATTTGGATCTTAGACAAGCCATTTGCGACAAACTTCAAAGAGACAACTCGCTTTTATTTTCTCCTGAACAAATTGTGGTTAGCACCGGAGCTAAGCAGTGTATTGCAAATTTGGTACTTGCTGTTGTTGATGCCGGAGATGAAGTAATTATACCTACTCCTTATTGGGTAACCTACAGTGAAATCGTAAAGCTTGCAGGTGGAGTACCTGTTCTTGTAAAAACCAAAATGGAGAACGGTTTTAAAATCACTCCTGAAGAACTTGAGGCAAACATCAGTGAGCGTACCAAATTGTTCATGTTTTCTTCTCCTTGTAATCCAACTGGTGCTGTTTATGCAGAAGATGAATTACAAAAGCTCGCCCGTGTTTTTGAAAAACATCAGGATATATTGATCATGAGTGATGAGATTTATGAGTTTATCAATTACACAGGCAAACACTTCAGCATAGCTCAAATACCTTCCCTTAAAAACCGTACTATTGTAATTAACGGTCTAAGCAAAGGATACGCCATGACGGGCTGGAGGTTAGGTTATCTTGCCGCTCCGGTTGACATTGCTAAAGCCTGTGATAAAATTCAGGGTCAATTCACAAGTGCAACTTGCTCCATCACACAACGCGCAGCCATTGCTGCTTTATCTGGCGATATGCAACCCACACAAATGATGATTGAAGCTTTTAAAGACAGAAGAAATTTGGTTATGGAGCTTATCAATCAAATTCCAGGTGTTGTTTGCAGCGAACCTCCGGGTGCATTTTATATTTTCCCTGTGGTGAAAACTTTTTTAGGTAAAAAGACACCCGATGGAGAAACTATACATAACACTGATGAGCTATGCATGTTCCTTTTGAATAAAGCCCATGTGTCAACTGTAACTGGTTCGGCATTTGGAGAACCTGATTGCATAAGGATTTCGTTTGCCAACAGCATAGATAACATCAAGAAAGGTTTCGCTAAAATTAAAACAGCGTTGGATTCGCTTAGCTAATGTTTATTGCTTTTGCTTTTTGCAAAAGTATATCGTGTAATTCTAAAACCTGAGTGGTTAAAAAAGTCTCCTCATTGTTGTTAATGATAAAATGGCATTTGTTCATTTTTTCCTTTTCATTCATTTGGCCTTTTATTCTCGCTATTGCTGCACTTTTGTCTAAATGATCGCGCTTCATTATTCTTTCAATTCTGACATCCTCCGGACAATTAACCCCAATGACAAAATCTAGGTGTTTGTCTGCACCGCTTTCAAAAATAAGAGCGGCTTCTTTCAAGACATAAGGCGTTGTTTGTTCCATCATCCATCGTTCTGCATCTGCAATAGTGAAAGGATGAACAATTTTGTTGAGCGCAATTCTGATGTCTGGGTTTGTAAAAACTTTATCTGCGATGTATTTTCTATTTAGGGTCCCATCAAGGTAACTATCGGGGCCCAACAAATCTTTAATGGCTTCAATGATTTCCTTTTTGTTGTTCATTAATCTTTTTGCTTCATTGTCTGCATAATAAACAGGTATACCCAAAGCATCAAAGAGGGTAGAGACTGTTGTCTTACCGCTACCAATTCCGCCAGTGATGCCTACTTTGAGCATAAAGAATTTTACATTTAACTAAAGATAAAAAGCAATTCCAAAAAAATAAAGAGACAAAATAAAGAATCAAAAATAAAAAAGTCCGTCGCAATTTTTAAAGGACGGACTTCATAAATTAAAAGTTGAAATTATTTTTTCTCCTCAGTAGCAACTTTATTGATGTTTGCGCTCCATTCCATACTTATTGCACTTCTTTCAATTTTGATGTAACTACCCGGGTTGATTTCGATACTCAATGTATTGTCGTCATTTATTTTGTTTACCGTTGCATGAATTCCAGCAATGGTTACAATTTTATCTCCTTTCTGTAAATTATCGATGAATTGCTTTTGTTGTTTTGCTTTTTTGGCTTGTGGACGAATCATGAAGAAGTAAAATACCAAAATCATCATAACAAGTATGATAAGGGTTGATGTGCCGCCTTCGCCAGCTGCAGGAGCTTGAAGAAAAATGGGTTGATAAAGCATGGTTTAGTTTTTAATGTTGGTTGATGTATTATTAAAAAAGAATTGATTAGTTTTCTGTAGTCTTTCCAATCACCGTTCCTTTGAGGTAAAGTTCATGAAATTCAGGATCAGCATTTGAGGTTATAGTAATGGCTTTGTTAACTTCTCCTGGTCTTCTTTCACTGTTGAAGGTTACTTTTATAAAACCAATTTCGCCGGGTTGTATGGGTTTCTCCGGTTTTTCGGGTACAGTACAACCGCAGCTTGCAGAGACATTAGAGATAACAAGTTGATTTTTGCCTGTATTTCTAAACCTGAAATTGTATTGAACCAATTCGCCTTCATTCACTTTTCCAAAGTCGTACATGCTGTCTATAATCTGAACTGTGGTTGGTTTGTTCAACATTTGTAATTCTGTTGCACTAAGTCCTTGAGATTTGTTCTTTTTTCTGAAATCGCAGGCGATTAAAACAATGGAGCAAATTAAAATTGATAAAAATGTTTTCATGAACTGTAAAAATTAAATAGTACTGTTTTTGTAGGTAGTTTTTTGGATTTTGTTTTCAGCAGTCAATTCCTTGTGAATATTATCTAGAAGGCCATTGATAAACTGTCCGCTTTGCGGAGTGCTATAAGCCTTAGCCAGATCGATGTATTCGTTGATGGTTACTTTGGTAGGGATGGTATCAAAATACAAAAACTCACAAATACCCATTTGAAGTAAAATCATATCAAGGGAAGCTATTCTTTCCGCATCCCAGTTTTTTAATTTAGGCTTGATGAGTTCAAGGGTATAAGACTGCTTTTCTTGAACGGTTCGCAGTAAATCTTTGGCAAATTCTGTTTTTTCTGCTGTGAACAAATCCTTAAAAACAGAGTCGTGGGGTTTGGCAAAGTAACTGCTAATGAGTGTTTGCATTACTTCTGCATCATCATCCCAATTGATAAAATGCTCTTCGATGTGCTGAATAAAATCTTCATTAGGCAAGAGCAATTGATTGAATAAGAAGTCAAGGATTTTTCTTTCCGCTTTCTTGTCGCGAGAGGTTTCCTCCGCATATTCCTTGTATTCGATGGTATCTACAAAACTGTTGTATATTTTTTTCAACAGGGAGGAAGGTAGTAGTTCGCTAAACTTGCCGTTCTTCAGGGCAGACTCAAAATCTTTGTTTTCAACTATTTTCCAAACCAATTCATTGCCGGAAATTTTGGTACTGATGTTGAGGTCACTTTCAGTAGGCAAATGCTTGCTTGCTTTTTGATGCGCATCTACTTCCGCATAACGGGCAACGGAAACAATTGCATGAATGAGGTAATAAAAGAGATCCTTTGTTTGCTTTATTTTTTGATTCAAAATCGTCGATGCCTCTCCAGACTTTATCTCATTGCTGAAACTGTCTAAAGTATAGAGGGTTTGCATCACTTTTACTCTGATATTACGTCTACTTACCATTTATAAGATCTTTGAAGTGAGCAAATATAAGCCATATTTAGAAACTAAAATCTATTTAGAATACTTAGATCTGTGTTAAAATGTCCTTTTTTATGATGCTTAAACTGACAGAATTGCCAAAAGTTCTGCCAACAATTCTAAAAGATGCTGTTGGTACGAATTTAGATAAGTAGAGAATGATTCATTAAACGAGATTTATCACTTTAATTAAACCAAAACATAAGTATCATGGCTAAAAAGTTAAGCATTACTCCACTTCACGACAGAGTAATCGTAAAACCAGCAGCGGCTGAAGAAAAAACAGCTGGTGGAATTATTATTCCTGACACCGCAAAGGAAAAACCACAACGCGGTACGATTGTAGCCGCAGGTCCCGGCAAAAAAGATGAACCCGTTACCGTTAAAGCAGGAGATACGGTTTTATATGGTAAATACGCAGGAACTGAAATCACCATCGAGGGTGTTGACTATCTAATTATGAGAGAAAGTGATATTCTTGCCATAGTTTAATAAACCTCATGTATTGGTTAAATCCAACTGAGTAAATAAATATCATTCAACATCAACTATAACAAATAAAAAAACAGATATGTCTAAAATGATTTACTTCGATATCGAAGCAAGAAACAAAATGAAGAAAGGGGTTGATACGCTTGCCAATGCGGTTAAGGTTACCCTTGGCCCTAAAGGAAGAAATGTAGTAATGGAAAAGAAATTCGGAGCTCCACAAGGTACCAAAGATGGAGTTAGTGTTGCAAAGGAAATTGAGTTGGAAGATCCAATTGAAAACATGGGTGCACA
>CANHMN010000066.1 GCA_947461645.1 Chitinophagaceae bacterium
AATTTTGTTTGTTGGTTAATATGATTTGAGAATTGTTCTGTAAATAGAATCTCTTTCATGTGAACTCAACTTATAGTTGTAATTAAACAAAGCCCCTTCCCAGTCGCCATAGTTAGTGTTGGGGATTACAATAAATTTATCACCCCATTGTGCTTGCAATGAGCTTACGATATTACTCCTTCTTTGTGGCGTTTTCTTGTCAAATAAATCTGTAAAATCTGCTAAGTTGTCGCCAATAAACATGGCAATTTCGTAATCATTGGCTACTTGCTGCCTTCGCCCCTCTTTTCCTGAAGTTGTTGATTTCAACAAGAGATGTTTATCATCAGCATTGGGCAGATCATAATTTGAAAGGTTTTTAATGGTTGCAGCCCTTTCTCTTTCTTCCCTATTGGTGATGTAAAAAACTTGTACCCCTTTAGAAGCTGCAAATTTTAAAAAAGAGGGTGCTCCCGGAACGGTGTCAGCTTTTGCAAGACTTGTCCATTCATACCAAGCTTCAGGTTCGTATTCCTTACCCATCAATCCCTGATGCACAGCAAATGGGCTGTTGTCCAAAACCGTTTCATCAACATCTGTAACTATTACGAGTGGCTTATCAGTTGATTTCACATATTGCTGCAGCCTGATGGTTGCCATGTTGTAAGATTGCAAACACAAAGCCTTGTACTCTGCAGCTTGTTGTTGAAAAAGAGCGGTAAACAATTTTCCGTTTGGAATGAAAGTTTCTTGTAGATTGGCAACCGTCTTTTTTCTGTTGACTGTAACCGTGCAAGAAAGAAAAAATAATAATCCGCTTAATAATAACAGTTTCTTCATGATAAATAAATGAGTAAATAGAATTAAGTAAAAAATGAAGGTCAATCATTGTTGCTTTTATCTCCAACAAACCAATCTTCCTTGTTTTTGAAAAGCACGTTAAATGTGGTCAGTGTTCCGTAGATGCGAGTAATGTATTGCTGAAGATTTACTTTTTCTTCATCGCTCATTATTTTATGGGCGTTGATCTGTTGTTCCATTACCCTCAGCCTGTCTCTGAGCATTACAATTTTATGAAAGAAAACATCAATAGGCACTTCCTTGGCTTTTTGGGTTTTGTCTGCCGGTTGCAACAACATGGTACCACCCTTCCATCTGTCACCCAAATCTGAAGGCTCGGTAATCCCTCCCCATAAACGAAGAATCTTCAATAGTGATTTCTCCACATCAGAAACAGTTTCAATTTCAGGGGTTACATTCTCAGGTATTATTTCATCTAAAGCAGTATCTGTTTTTTCGATTTCTTTTATACCCATGTTGAGGAAAGAAATAAGGTAGGTTGCATACCTTACACCAACAATAACTCCCGGCCCGAACTGCGTATGTTGCAAACGTGTACCAACACCTAAAGTCAATTGATCCATCTTTGAAAATTTTAGATTCAAAAATAATCAAATCAACGCATTAAAAACAAGGTAAAATCCGAATAGGAATGAATAACTCAAGAAGGAAGCTGTTCAATAATATCAGCCATGCTGATGGTGTTGTGGCTTTCATCGTAAATGCATTCGCCTTTCCAAATAACAAGTATTTGAGGGGATTCATGATGAACATGAAAAGACTCTGCAATGGCAGCAGATACATTTCTGTGTTGCAGTAGATCAAGATAATGGAAAACAACACCTTCTGGCACTTCTTCTCTTTCGAGCCTGCTTTTCGCCATCACGCTGATGGAACAACGTGTGCTGTGTTTGAAAATAATTTGAGGCGTGACTTCAGACAACTTTTGCAGCGAATACAAATCTTCTAGAGATGTCAATGGCTTCCAATTCATTCCATCAAATTTAATCAAGGGCGCTTCAAGCTATCTTGTGCTGGACAATTTGATTTTCTGCTGTAACCGCAACTAGAGAAAATTGAGATCGCAAAAGTAGCAACTAAAAAGGTGAGAATAATTTTTTTCATGAGTCCAAATTTGTGAAACAAAGATATTGTCAAACTACTGAAATAACAAAAGATAAATAATTGATTGATTACCCGCAAATTAGGTATTTCGTTGGTATATTGCAAGTAAAGAACCACTCAAAAATCATTTATGCTAAATATCAACCGCCCCATAGCGTTCATAGATCTGGAAACAACCGGCGTTAACCTCTCCTCCGACAGAATCATTGAAATTGCCATTATTAAGATTTTGCCAGACAACTCAAGAGTGGTAAAAAGAAGGCTTATAAATCCGGAGATGAACATACCTGAAAGCTCAACTAATATCCACGGTATTACCAATGATATGGTAAAAGACGCCCCTACTTTCAGGCAAGTGGGAAATGAAATCAAACAATTCCTCGAAAATTGCGATCTGGGTGGCTACAACAGCAACAGATTTGATATCCCCTTACTCATGGAAGAATTTCTTCGCGCCGACATGGAAGTTGACTTGAGCGACAGAAAAATGATTGATGTTCAACATATTTTTTACAGCATGGAGCCAAGAACCCTAAGTGCTGCCTTTAAGTTTTACTGTGGGCAGGAACTGGTAAACGCGCACAGTGCTGAGGCCGATATCAGTGCAACTATTGATGTTCTTTATGCACAGGTGGCTCGTTATGAAAAACTGGGAAACTCTGTTGAATCTATCCTATCAGCTATAGGTGAAGATAAAATAGTTGACTATGCAAGAAGATTTTCCTTTGATGACAAAGGCGTAGAAGTTTTCAATTTCGGAAAATACAAAGGTCGTTCCATAGCAGAAGTGCTTAAAAATGAACCTCATTACTATGATTGGATGATGAAAGGTGATTTCCCGCTTCACACCAAACAAAAGCTCACTGAAATACTCAACCGTACACTGTTAAAAAATAAATAATAAAAATCATCGTTTTTTTAAACGACATTTTTGTGATATTCAATAAATTTGATTGAACTGAAATTTTTTACACTGGAGAAGTTAGTCATCATACCTACTTACAACGAGAAAGAAAACATTGAATCCATCATCAAAGCTGTGATGGATCTTCAGGAGGGTTTTCATGTACTCATCATTGATGATGGCTCTCCGGATGGTACAGCAAATATTGTAAGATCATTGTTTCCACAATATCCCGGCCAGTTGTTTTTGGAGGAGAGAAAAGGAAAACTGGGTTTAGGAACAGCTTACATTCATGGCTTCAAATGGAGTCTAGAAAGAGCTTATGAATATATTTTTGAGATGGATGCTGATTTCTCTCACAATCCCAAAGACCTCATTCGTCTTCACAAAGCCTGTGCTGAAGGTGCGGGAGTTTCCGTTGGTTCCAGATACGTTAAAGGCGGCGACATCAAAAACTGGCCATCCAACAGAATTGCCTTATCAAGAGGCGCATCTTTCTATACACAGCTAATTACCTGGATGCGCGTTAAAGATCCTACCGCCGGATTTGTTTGTTACAGACGCGAAGTGCTTGAAAAAATAAACCTCAACAACATCAGATTTATCGGATACGCCTTTCAGATTGAGATGAAGTTTACCGCCTGGAAACTGGGATTCCGCATAACTGAAGTGCCTATCACTTTTGTTGACCGAAAACTCGGACACAGCAAAATGAACAAAGGAATCATCAAAGAAGGTATTCTTGGTGTATTACAACTGAAATGGCACAGTTTAAAAAGCGATTACCTCTCAAGCGTAAGCAGGTAGAAAAGCTCCCCTTATTTTTTATCAAAAGCTGGATGATACTGCTGTAAAGTGGACCTCAAATAATCGCGGTCGAGATGGGTATATATTTCTGTTGTGGTTATGCTTTCATGTCCAAGCATTTCCTGCACCGCTCTTAAATCTGCACCGCCTTCTACCAAATGTGTAGCAAAAGAATGCCGAAAGGTATGCGGAGAAACGTTTTTTTCTATACCAGCTTTCTTGACAAGGGATTTTAAAATCAAGAATATCATAACACGGGACAAACCCTTTCCTCTTCTGTTCAGAAAAAGTATATCTTCCTGGCCTTTAATAACGGGCATGTGCACACGAATATTTTCCCGGTAAATATTGATGTGCTTGATGGCATCAGTACCAATAGGAACCAAACGTTGTTTGTCGCCCTTTCCAATTACTTTAAGGAATCCCACATCAAGGTAAAGGCTGCTTAATCTCAAGCCAACCACTTCACTTACCCTCAATCCGCAGCTGTACATGGTTTCAAAAATCGCCTTGTTCCTGACACCTTCAGATTGGCTTAGATCTATAGCATTAATGATTTGCTCAATTTCTTCAAACGAAAGGGTATCAGGCAACAACCTTTTAAGCTTGGGCGATTCCAGCAGCATCGTTGGGTCTTTATCTGTTATCTGCTCCAAAAGACAATACTTGTAAAAACTCCTCAAGCCTGAAATAATTCTTGCCTGAGAAGTGGCTGTCATTCCCAGACCATTAATCCAAACTAAAAATTGCTCTAACTCCTTCAAATCCAACTGAGACGGATTTTTGTCGATACCGCTTACCAAAAGAAAGGAAGTTAGCTTGTCAATGTCATGTAAATACGCTTCAACGGAATGATCCGATAAAGACTTTTCAAGTTGCAACCAAGCTTTAAAACCTTTCTTGTAGGCATCCCACATATTATTTCTGCTTCTTTTTAAAAGAATGAGGATACAATTTAATTAAACATTATTTTCGCAGACAACTTTTACCATTCAACCTATTTTATGCAACAAGCTGTAAACTTCAGGTCGTTTGCGAGAAAACTTTCTATCTACAGAAAATCTTTTCGCCAATTTTTAAACAGGTCTGAAAAAACTCCTCCTAGAGGAATAGATAAAATTACACCTATTATTGAAAAGGAAGTATGGAAAGAAGTGGATTGTTTAACCTGTGCCAATTGCTGTAAAAAAATGACACCAACATTTACAGAGAAAGACCTTAAAAGAATTTCAGCACACTTCAATCAAACTCCTGAAGCTTTTCGCAAACAATGGCTAAAGAAAGACAGCAATAAAGATCTTGTCAATAAAAACCAACCTTGTCAGTTTTTGAACTTGAAAGACAACAAATGTTCCATCTACGCCATAAGGCCTGAAGACTGCTCAGGATTTCCTCATTTGTCTAAGAGAAAATGGACTGAATACGCCTACGTTCACAAACAAAACATAGATTATTGTCCGGCTACTTTTAAAATGGTGGAAAAAATGGTTGCACAATTTGGCGACTTAAAAAAATAATTACATACCTGTTGATTGTTGCAACATCATCAAATCTGCCAATACGCAATAAGTTACAGCTTCCACAACAACAGGCACCCGAAGGGCTATACATAAGTCGTGTCTTCCTTTAACCGTAAATTCTTCTACTCTACCTGTTTCTTTATTATAGGAATGTTGTGTTTTTGGGGTAGATGAAGTTGGTTTCACCGCAACTTTAAATTCAAGCTTTCCTCCTGTGGTTATTCCACCGAGCACGCCACCTGAATGATTGGTATGCAACGTGCCTTTATCGTCCAACAATACATCATTGTGTTCGCTGCCTTTCATGGAGGCTGCAGAAAATCCACTACCAAACTCGATACCCTTGATGGCAGGAATGGCAAAAACAGCATGACTGATCAGTGATTCCACTGAATCGAAAAATGGCTCACCCCATCCTATGGGCAACCCTTTTACCTCGCATTTCACTATTCCACCGATACTGTCTTGATCTTTAACAGCATTGGCAATTGCCTCTTCTATATTGCTGTTTCCTCCTGCTTCAACTAAAAAAGCATTACAGTTTATACGGTGATGATTGTCTCGATTTCGATTCAAAATTTTTTGTGCAACAACACCTGCCGCCACCAGGCAAACTGTAAGTCTCCCACTGAAATGACCACTACCTCTATAATCTTCAAACCCACTAAATTTAACAGAGGCTACAAAATCGGCATGGCCTGGCCGTGGGATTTGCCTTTGCTTTTCATAAGTGCTACTATCGGTATTGTTGTTTTCAAAGATTATGGTAAGTGGGGCACCGGTGGTGAATCCTTTAAACAGGCCAGAAACAAATTTTGGAACATCGCTTTCTTTACGAGGCGTAGAACCAATAGCATTTCCACCTTGTCTTCTGAAAAGCGCTTCAGAGAAATCTTCTGCAGACAAGGAGATACCTGGCGGGCAACCATCAATGGTGATACCCACCAATGGCCCATGAGATTCACCAAAAATGGAAAGCCTGAAAATTCTTCCGAGAGTGTTCATAAATGAATTAATGGGTTAAAGATACAGTAGCTCCAAGAGAAATTAATGCATTGAAAAAATCAGGGAAAGATTTTTTTACAGATTCAGCCTGATGTATGGTGACTGGTCCATTGGCCCTCAAAGCTGCAATGGCAGCAGACATCGCCATTCTGTGATCGTGATGTGCTGAAACCTGACAGGAACGAATAGCTGAATTTCCATTGATGAACAAAACATCGCCATCAACAGTCAAATCAACCCCCAAATTACCAAAAACATCAAGAATAGAATCCTTTCTGTTGCTCTCCTTGTTACACAATCTTCCAAGGCCCTTGATAGAAGATTGACCTGAGCAAAAAGCCGCTAAACAAACTAAAATCGGAAACAAATCAGGCGAATGGGTTGCATCAAAATGAAAGGATTGTAAATTTTGAGTTTTTCTGACAATAATGCTATTCTCCCCCACTTCAATATCA
Source organism: Chitinophagaceae bacterium (assembly GCA_947461645.1). GTDB lineage: Bacteria > Bacteroidota > Bacteroidia > Chitinophagales > Chitinophagaceae > Ferruginibacter. Next base: position 6,636 of record CANHMN010000066.1, read on the forward strand.
GCCTTTGCATCAACCAAAACCTTCAATATAGCAGCATCTGCTTGAACAGAATCTCTATCCAAACCTTTGATTTCCAAATTTCCTGCAATTACACCGGCCACCAGAAAATAGGCCGCACTACTCCAGTCCGACTCTATGCTACATTCTACTTTTCGACCAATATCAATTTTGGGATTGATAGCAAAATGCTCGTAATTTTTATGCTCTACCTGATAACCAAAAGTTCTCAAGCAATGTAGGGTAAGGTTTAGATAAGGGTTACTAACAGTATTGAACACACGCAATTCTATAGGAGAGTTTGCTGAGTAGGCGCAAGCTATTATCATGCCTGTTATGTATTGTGAGCTTTTGCTGCCATCAATACTAACCTCTTTTGTATTGATGGGCCCTTTCATTTCAAAGGGAAGAAAAGATGTTGATGAATTAATAGTGACATCTAGCGAAGAAAGCAATGCCATCAAATCGCTCATGTCTCTTTTAAGCAAAGTACCTTTACCATTGAGAGTTATGCTTTTATTGAACAAGGCAAGAATTGGTGCAAACATTCTGCAAGCCAAACCACTTTCTCCAAAATCAACCTCTTGAGGTATATTCAGCATACCCTCACTTTTTATATGAAGCGCTTGACTTTTTTTGTCTACAACCGCACCTAAACATTCTATCAATCGTAGGGTTGCGCTATCATCTTCACTAAACCCCGGGTTGTGTATTATGGTTTCTCCGCTGTGGAGTAAAGCAAGAGCACAAATTCGCTGCATCATGCTTTTACTGGGTGGTGCAGTAATGGAACCCTTCAAAAAATTAGGATGTACCGTTGCAATCATGAAAGTAGATATGGTAATTTATCCGTGATAAAGGATAGAGAAACAGGCAATGTACGGGCATCTCCAATTGTGTTGAGTACAACAAAATCGATATTTTCCCCGTTTCTTTTTTTGTCTTTTCTGATCATATCCATAACCTTCACAGGATCAAAATTAAATTCAACCGGGAGATTGTATTTCTCCAATAAATCCTTCACTCTTTTGGTTTCACTGGAAGAAAATCCTGAAAGCATTTCAGACAGCTTGCAAGCGATGACCATACCTATACTAACAGCTGAACCATGAGGAAGTTCGTGAATATTCTCAATGGCATGACCAAAAGTGTGCCCGAAATTGAGCAGCTTTCTGTCTGCTTTATCCAATTCATCTTTTTTTACGACTTCTGTTTTAAGCAAGACGTTTCTTTTGATGAACTCCGACAAACTTTCCTTATTGGTTTTGAAATCATTCACAGAAAGAGATTCTAGATTATTGAACAAATTTGAATCTTTAATACTGGCATGTTTAATGATCTCTGCAAAGCCATTGATCCATTCAGCATCTGGTAGCGTGTTCAACAGAGAAAAATCATAAACAATAAATTCGGGATGATAAATGGTTCCAATCATATTTTTAACCTGCAGATAGTTGATGCCATTTTTACCCC
>CANHMN010000067.1 GCA_947461645.1 Chitinophagaceae bacterium
CAAAATGGAGGGATTATACAATACTGCTCTTGCAAATGACAACAGTTGACGTTGGCCCATGGAAAGGGTAGTTCCCCTTTCCATCACATTGAAATCATATCCGCCTGGAAGCCTCATGATGTATTCATGTATACCTATAGCTTTTGTAGCGCGACACAACACTTCTTCTGTAATCTGAGGATTTCTCAATGTGATGTTGTCTCTTACCGTTCCGTTGAATAAAAAAACATCCTGCAACACCACCGCAATTTCCTTTCTCAGCGAAGATAGACTCATGCTGTTGATGTCTTTGCCGTCAATTCTAATGTCGCCTGTATAATAAGGATATAGTTTATTGAGCAGACTTACAATCGTGGTTTTTCCACTTCCTGTGTTGCCTACCAAAGCAACAGTTTGTCCGGCAGAAATTTCAAAAGATATCTTATTCAAAACCTGTTGGTCTTTGTAAGCAAAGGATACATCCTTAAACTCAATGGCTCCGGATAGTTTTTGCAAAGATTGCTCTTCAACTGAAACAGATTTTTCAATCGGCATCACATCATTATTGTCGAGCACTTTGAAAATTCTCTCTGCTGCTATTATTCCCATTTGCAGCACATTGAATTTATCTGCAAGCATCCGCAGCGGCCTGAACAACAAATTAATACAAAGAATAAAAGAGGTTATAACACCGGCAAGTTCTTCTGGCGTCATGCCGTTCGATAGCGAAGTGCTTCTGGCAGTCCACCAAACCAACAAACCTATGCTTACTGCAGACACCAATTCCACGAAGGGAAAGAAAACGGAGTACGCGAAAATGGCTTTGATATTGGCTTTTCGATGTGATGCATTGATGGCTTTGAATTTTTCCAACTCTCTTTTTTCTGCTGCGAAATATTGTATCACGGCCATTCCGCTGAGGTGTTCCTGTACAAATGCATTGAGTGATGCTATGGCATTGCGAACCATCACAAAAGATTTGTTTACGGATTCCTTGAAAAAATAAGTGGCAATAATTAAAAAAGGGAACGGCAGCAAACAAACAAGCGTTATGGCCCAATCTGTATAAAACATGTAAGACAAAATAGCAATTATGGAAAGCAGATCCGCCAATATTGGAATGAAACCATCGCTGAATATTTCATTTACAGATTCCACATCATTGATGGTTCTTGTGGTTAATGTTCCGATGGGCGTTGTATCGAATTGACGCACATTCAAATTCAGGATTTTCGCAAACGTTGTATTTCTCAAATCGCGAACAACGTTTTGTCCAAGTGATGCAGTGGTATAAATGAAGTAAAACCGCGCAAAACTCTCCAGCAACAGCAACACCAGTTGTATCAATGTCATTTCAATGATAAATGAACCGACGCCGGATAAAATCACCCCTTTTGCAGAATGGGTTAGCCCTTCTTTAAGTGTCAATTGAATTAAAAATGGCCTTAACGGCGACATCACCGCAAGCAACAGAGATAGAAAAAAAGAAAGGTAAAATTTATTGCGGTAGGGTGCTGCAAAAGCATATATTCTTCGCAGCACATTGATGTTGAATGTTTTCTTCCCGGGCTCGGCGCTTGATTGCATGACGCAAAGATAAATTGATTACTGTTTACAGCGACTCAAGCTTTTTGTGGTAGGCCTTTATAAAAATTGCACCCAGGTTTTTATAAGGTGGAACATAATTTTCCCAGCTTTCAGCTAAACTTCTGTTTGAATCTGCTTCGAAGAGTTTACTCAAGGTTGACCACATCTCCTTCCAAACAATTTTTTTGTCGTCTATCAACGATTGGTTGATTTGATTGATGATGGGTTTATTGATATCGCCTGCGCCAATTTCTTTGGTTGAAATGATGTGTGCATCCGGACAGATATCTAAAATCTTATTGAGGTTTTTATACCCCCCACAGGAACCCAACACAACAATTTTGGCATTGGCAGGCATTCTTTCAATGGTGCCCTGCAACCAGTAACTGTGACCGCGATGTACCACAATGGAAGCGTTGAAATTTCTAGTAGCCAGATGTTCTATCAGATGAGCCTGTGCGCTGTCGTCCAAATTGGCATCATAATCGAGTGGCTTGTTGGCAAAAACGAAAACCTTCCCTTTCAACGACCTTATTTCCACCCATTCTTTGTTTTGAATAATTCTCCAGTCTTTCGAGGAAAAAGAATTCAGGAAAGCAGGAAAATAAGCTTTGCCATCTTCATCACCATAAAAAAATACCTGTTGCACAATTCTGCCGCTGTCGTCCTGAAGCGCTTTGTTGTCTATATCATAGATGGATGGAATATTGGCTATGGCACTGAGGTTGATGTGATTGGCTGTGTCTGCCGAAAGAAAAATATTTTTCAACAAGCCATAGATGATGGTTCCTTTTTCATTCTTGAGTTCGATACATTTTTTTTCGTTTTCCTTTACATATTCAAGAATGGTTTTCAACAGCTTTTGGTCGGTGATGCTACTGTAAGAATCAGCAACATCCGTAGCATCTTCAAGTGTTCCTGTTTTATCAAGATTGCCCACAAATGCACGCATGAGTGCTTGCGAATTTTTGATGGGCATACTTCTTAAAAAGGTATCAAGCCGGTTAAAGCTGGCCGCCATTTTGATGAACTTCTTGAAGTAATCAAACTTCACCTGCATCAGTAAAGTGTCCGTTTGAGGTTTGCTTCCCATGCGTTGCATCATTCTACTGAAACTGTGTTTATAACTTGAGGTGAAAATATCGTTTTCACCCATCACCATCATATAGTAAAGTTCAACTGAAGAAAGCGAATCGAGTGCTCTCATCCTGATGTCCAAGTTGTTTTCGTTGTGCAAATCATTTATAGGTGTAATAAAATGCCTAATGGCCCTGTATTTCAAAACATCTCTCAATCCGTTTACGCCAAACATGGCAATAGGCGTATCTTTTGCTGGCCCTGAAAATCTGCTGTGGTAAGCGATTTCCGTTTTTACAAGCAATTTAAAATAGCCAACGCTGTCGTATTCGTCTTCCTTCTCTCCAACAAATTTTCTGATACTGTCAATGCTTTGTTTGCCTGAAACGATATCATCCAAAAAAGGAAAATACATCAACGCATTTGGCGTTTTGCTCAAGTTGGCAATTGTTTTAACCAAATTGAAGCTGCTTCTGTGAATGAGCTGTCCTTCCGTTGTGTTAATGGACTGCGCGTAAGTATACAAACGCGAAGGATTGTTTTTTGCCGCGATAAAAATCAAGCTGTCTGCAAAATCTTCGTTGGCATAAGTTTTAATAGTTGGAATAATCTGATCCGGATTTAACAAGCACGACTTCACATAAACATATTTCTGCGCCTGTTCAAACCCAGGGTCATCCGAAAATGCCTGTGTAATTATAGTGGCTATGTTGTAAGGCATTTCCTTTACCAAAGGAGCAATACCATCGGGTTGATTAGAAGGTAAATTAATGGCGTTTTCCAGCGCATCTATCAATGCGGGGAATGCAGACCCGTTGATTGTTTTTCTTTTTAGTGAGGCGCGATAACCGGTTAATGTCGAAGCAATATGGTTGAGGCATTTTATTTTTTCGTTGTTGGATGACAATGCTTCATTGAGTTCAACCCATTCCTGCAAATCATCTACCCTTCTGAAAAGCATGTCTGTAACCCTGTTATTGGCTTCTTCATTCTTACCAATGCGGTAAAACTTATCTGCTTTTCCATCGAGCTTTTCACACAATACCTGCTCATTGTCTATTTTATCGTGAAAATATTGCCTGGTAATCGGAATATTGATGGTGTCTGCAAAGGCATAACCGAATTGAGCAAAAAGAATAAAAATCGAACAAAGCATAAACAACCTGAACATCAATTTCAGGTTCGAGGTTGATGACGTTTCTTTAAACAAAAAATCAGGTTTTGAAAACATTAAAAATGAATTCTGATTGAAAAATAAGGGCATTTGCACTAGTGTTCGAGTAAACATAGCATAAACAACATTGAAAATTACGATTTTTTATCGGTTAGTGGTCTTTTTGGAGCAGGACGGCTGTTAACAATTTGATAACCCCGAAGAGTATATTCCGATGAAAAAAGCATGGATTTAATGGCTATTTTTGTTTAACAACTGCTTTATGAATCCCGTTAAAAAGATATTGATTGCCGACGATGAAGAGGATATTTTAGAAATCCTTCGTTTTAATTTGGTAGCAGAAGGCTACACTGTTGAAACGGCTAAAAACGGAAACGTCGCCCTAGATAAGGCAAAAGTTTTTTTACCGCATTTGATAATACTGGATGTGATGATGCCGGGTAAAAGCGGTATTGAAGTGTGCAAATTGCTTCGCAACAATCCTGTACATGATAAAACCTTGATCATATTTCTTACTGCCAAAAATGACGATCTGAGCGAAGTAGAAGGTTTGGAATCAGGCGCAGACGATTACCTCAAAAAGCCGATTAAGCCGAACGTATTGCTCAGCAAAGTAGAATCGTTGTTCAGAAGAATTCAAAATCAGAATGATGGTGACGCACTTAACCAAGATTTAATTATAGACAGAGATAAATTTCATGTAACCTACAAAGGCAACAACATCGTTTTGGCCAGAAAAGAATTTGAACTATTAAGTTTACTGGCTTCCAAACCGGGAAAAGTATTTTTGAGAAACGATATCCTGCGTCAAATTTGGGGTGCCGATGTAATCGTAGGCGACAGAACAATTGATGTTCACATCAGAAAAATAAGACTGAAAATTCATTTAGATTGTATTGTAACAGTAAAAGGTGTTGGCTACAAGTTTGAAATGTCATCTTGAATTCCAATTTTCTATCAGTATTTCTTATTTTGTGGATGCAGAATTAAAACATGCCTTACAATAAAAACCTATCTCCAAAACAACTTTCGCTTTTTACGTCATTGGCGCTTGCTTTGCTTGCTGCATTAACTGCATTGATAATAAGATTTCACGTCTTGGTTTTTGTGGCATCATTCGTGTTTGTTTTCACAGCTGCATACCTGTTGATTTCATACGCCATCAAAACTTACACCAACAGGCAGATTAAAATTTTATACAAACTCATTTCCAGAACCAAGGCGGGAAAAAAAGAAGTGTATTACTACCGCAACATTCTTCCCGAAAAAAACCTGGATGAAGTAACCCAAGATGTAGAAGCCTGGGCAGAACAACGTAAAGTGGAAATTGAAATACTTAAACAGAACGAAGTATTCCGAAAAGAATTTTTACAGAACCTAAGTCATGAATTGAAAACACCCATCTTCTCCATTCAGGGATATGTAGAAACCTTGATTGGAGGCGCTATCAACAATCCCGAAGTGAATGTGAAGTTTTTAGAAAGAACATCCGCCAACATTCAGCGGCTTGTAAACCTGGTAGACGATTTGGATGAAATTTCCAAGTTGGAAACAGGTGAACTTCAGCTCAATCCTAAATTATTTGTTATTCAAGACCTGGTTAAAGAAGTATTTGAATTGCTTGCAGATAAAATGACAGAGAAAGGAATTGTAGCAACTATAAAAAAAGGGTGCGAGCAATCCATAACCGTTTTAGCCGATAAAGAAAAAATTCGTCAGGTATTGATTAATCTGGTAGACAACGGTATTAAATATGGAAAACAAAACGGCACAATTGAAGCAAGTTTCTACAAAACCCCTTCTAAAACGGTATTGACAGAAATTACAGACAATGGCATCGGCATAGCAGATGAACACAGCTCAAGGATATTTGAAAGATTCTACCGCACCGATACCGCAAGAAGCAGAAAAATTGGCGGCAGTGGATTGGGGTTGGCTATTTGCAAGCATATCATCGAAGCCCATCAGCAAACTATTGATGTAAGAAGTACTCCGGATGTTGGCTCCACTTTTGGTTTTTCTTTAAAGGCAGAATAAAGCGCCTTCATGAATATTTTCATTTGTCATTTACTTATTGTTGGGCTATTTTGATTTTATTTGCAGTTAATCTAATCGTGTTTTTTTAATGTCTTTCTTTTTCGCTTCCCTGAATTCCGGCAGTAATGGCAATTGCTATTGTGTAGGCAATGAAAACGATATCGTATTAATCGATGGAGGCATTTCCTGCAAGGAAACAGAAAAAAGAATGTTGAGTATCGGTCTTTCGCTAAAAAAAGTTAAAGCAGTTTTTGTTTCACACGAACATATTGATCATGTAAAAGGCATTGAAGTGCTTGCCCAAAAACACCATATCCCTGTATATCTTAATGAAAAAACATTGAAGGGAGCAGGAAATTTTATTCCCAAACCATCAGTAAAACTATTTGCATCAGGAGAAACCATTCAAATTGGAGAGCTCCTTATACATTCCTTCAGCAAAATGCACGACGCTGCTGATCCTATTAGTTTTGTTGTTGAACATAATGGATTGCGTATTGGCGTTATGACTGATATTGGAAAGCTATGTGACAATGTGATCAATCATTTTAAACAATGCAACGCCGTTCTGCTTGAATCCAATTACGATTCGAATATGCTTGAGAATGGCAAGTACCCCTATATGCTTAAAAAAAGAATCAGCGGCGATTTTGGCCATTTATCGAATGAACAAGCGCTTGATCTTTTTTTAAACCATAAATCACAAAGCCTTTCGCATCTTATGCTTGGGCATTTGTCTCAGGAAAACAATCATCCATCCTTAGTACAGGATTTGTTTTCAAAAAATAGTGTCAATACAAAAATAAGTGTAGCATCAAGGCTACAACCTTCTGAAATAATAATGATAGAAGAAGATGGCAACAAAAAAGCTGCACCAAATTCTATGATGCAGCTTGATTTGTTTGATTAAAGAAGGATTGTTTCTATCTAACCTCCTGTATTTGTTTGTCTTTAGGGTATTTTACCTGGTAGCTGAACCTCACTTTTTTAGTTTCTCCCGGAGCCAGTTTTATTTCCCAATTCATGAAACCGGTTTCAGGATCTACTGTTGCACCACCATCATCTTTTAAAGTAACTTCAATTTGCTTGTCTCTGCTGATGGGGTACTGATCTTGCAAATTAAGTGCTATAGCTTGTTTTTTATTGTTTCTGATGGTGATTTCATAGGTGTAGAAATTTTGTCGCTGGTCGCCTTTTCTCTGACCCAAAGTTTGCTTGATTGTTTTTCTTTCTACAACAACACGCTTATCTCTTCCCAAGGAAAGCTGTAAAGTATCGCTTGTGATGTTAGGATCGAGGTATGATTTTCCCAAATAAACATTATCCATGATGATATTGCTTTGTCCTGGAAGTAGATTCAACTCGCTCCATTGGGTAATTTTTGCAACAAGGAACGCATCGTTATCCAATTTCGGGATGCTTAGGTGTTGGTAGATAACATCAATTTTTTCTTCTTTGATGTTTACGCTGTAAGCCATTCCATCGGTTGGAATATCATATGGCAATTCTATTTCGTAATTGATGTTCAGTTGACTTTCAGAAAGCTGCAGATAGTTAGATACATCTGATTCTTTCGCCAGCATTTTTAGTGATTTTGTATTATCAGCGTATTCAACTTCATCCTTAAACATTTGCGGAGCTGCATTTGTTACGACAACTTCATTAGTACTCCTTACAAGCGTTTGATACAAAACAGGGGTATACAATTGCATGTAGATTGGATAGAGCATGGGGGAATTGTTGTTCATATTAGGATTGCTTGTGCTTAGGGTTAGCTTAACACCGCTCCAATCTAATCCGGTGGTTTGAGACACCATTGCCTTGTAAACCAGCTTGAAAGTGTTGTCAATGGTTTTTACCCTGATGTCGTAATTCGGAATCCAACCTGCATTTCTTGTGAAGTAGCTGCAATCAAAATCTGCCAGACCTGCCTCTTTGGACATCACCTGAAGGATTAGCTGCCCCACAGGCTTTGATGGTGTGCTTTCGTAGGCAAGTTGATCAAGTAGTTGAAGCCTGTTGTTAATCTCTTCGATTTTTTGATTGATGGAATCCCTTTTTACACTGATGTCATAATTGCGTTGTTTAAGCAGACTTATTTTATCTGTATAAA
>CANHMN010000068.1 GCA_947461645.1 Chitinophagaceae bacterium
AATATTCCTATGCCATTCAGGTTTAAATCTATAAGCCGCGTTCCGCTAAGTATATTTATGAAATCATACGGCGATTTGGGATATGTTCAACAGGCGGTAGATTATCATTCTAACTTAAACAATAGGCTTTTGTATTCGGGTGGTTTGGGGTTTGATTTGCTTTCCCTTTACGACATGCAGCTCGGTATCGAATACAGTATCAATCAATTAGGTGAACGCGGACTCTTTTTACATACCAAAGCTTTTTTCTAACCTTTTTTTCCGTTGGAATGGGGTATTTTTGCATCTTGATGAAAGCATAATCCCTTCAAGGATTTATTACAGAAAACAATCGTTTTAAGCAGAAGAACCAACACAGGATGAAAATAGCTATTTACAGCAGAGGTATTGACGCAGCACAATACAAAGACATCAACCACCTCATTGAGCAATTGGTTTCCTATGGTGTTGAGCCCGTTTTTTACCAGGATTTTTTTAACCAATTCTATTCTGCCGTTAAGCTCGATTATCCTTACTCTACTTTCAACTCGCACGATGATTTAGATACAGCTATTGATTGCATGATTAGTTTGGGTGGAGACGGAACACTTCTGGATACTGTTACGCTTATCCGAGATTCAGGAATTCCAGTTCTGGGAATAAATTATGGTCGGCTGGGTTTTCTTGCCAATATTGGCAAAGAGGAAATTGCTGATGCTATAGATGCTATTGCGGAAAGAAAATATGTGCTTGATAAAAGAACCTTGCTTCATTTGGAAGCAAACATGCCTTTGTTCGGACAAACACCCTATGCATTGAATGAGTTTTCTATTTACAAAAAAGAAAACTCTCCAATGATTAAAATTCATACTTACCTCAACGGCGAATTTTTAAATACATATTGGGCTGACGGATTGATTGTTGCTACGCCAACAGGTTCTACAGGCTACTCACTAAGTTGTGGTGGACCTGTTGTATTTCCCGATAGCAGCAGCTTTGTAATTACTCCAATTGCCCCACATAACCTCAACATCAGGCCAATAGTGGTTCCCGACAACAACATCATTTCTTTTGAAGTGGAAAGCAGAACCGATGATTTTATTTGTGCATTGGACAGCAGAAGGGTAACTACAGGAAAAGAAGTACAAATTGCAGTAAAAAAGGAGAGTTTCGATATCAGATTGATAAGGATGAATGAAAATAATTTTCTTCAAACCCTACGCGAAAAATTGAGCTGGGGCCTCGATAAACGCAATTAATTTTCAAAGTATTTTATACTCACCATACATGCCATTAAAGTCAGTAAAAATAAAAACCATCTTTTTCATTTATTGGTTTTTATTGCTTTACATCATTGCTGCACTCATATGGTGGTTCATTGCATTGTACCAGCAGAATGAAAGAATGTCTGATTATAAAATTCATATTCTTTCCTTAAAAGGAAAAGACAATACAGCACAGATTACAAACATCAAGCAAGACAGACTTAGAAAACGTACCCAATACATTGGCGAAGGTTCTATTTTCTTGTTGATTATCTCTGCTGGTGCCATTTTTTTGTTCAGGGCTGTTAACAAACAACTTAAGCTCACCAGACAGCAGCAAGATTTCATGATGGCTGTTACACATGAATTGAAAACGCCATTGGCTGTAACGCGCTTAAACCTGGAGACTTTGCAAAAAAGAAAACTCGAGGAGGTACAGCAGCAAAGACTGATAGACAATTCCTTACAAGAGTCAAACAGAATGAATGCGCTTTGTAACAACTTATTGCTTTCGTCGCAAATGGAAGCAGATGGTTACAAGTTCACTTCGGAGAGAACTAACCTTACCCAACTTCTAGCCTCATGTTTGACTGATTTTCAAAACAGGTTTCCGATGAGAACATTCACATCCGAATGTACAGATTCGGTTTTTGTTGATGCGGATGTTTTTTTGCTTCAAATGGCTATTAACAATCTGATTGACAATGCCATTAAATATTCTTCAAAAGAAACCAATATACATGTAGGTCTTGCACTTTCGAATGCATCTCTTTGCAGGCTTAGTATTGCAGATGAAGGAAAAGGAATTTCACCTGAAAACAAACAAAAGATTTTTGAAAAATTTTATCGTACAGGTACTGAAGCTACCCAAAAATCAAAAGGAACTGGCTTGGGTCTATATCTTGTAGACAGAATTGTGAAGGCCCATCATGCCAAGATATTTGTAGAAAACAATCATCCAAAAGGAACAATTTTTATTGTTGAACTGAAAACCGTTGTTTAAATGAATCACAACAAATCTATACTGCTGGTAGAAGATGAAGAGAATTTGCAAGAAGCGCTGAAGCTCAATCTTGAGTTGGAAGGCTATTCCGTTTCAAGCAGCTTTGATGGCGCATCAGCTCTAAAGATGATTCATGAAGAACACTTCGATCTTATCATTCTAGATGTTATGTTGCCTGAATTAGATGGTATTGCCGTTTGTGAGTCTATTAGGTTGCAGGGTTTAAACTTGCCCATACTTATTCTTAGCGCAAAAAACAGCAGTTCCGATAGGGTGCTCGGACTTAAAAAAGGAGCTGATGATTATCTTACAAAACCTTTCAACCTGGAAGAATTGTTGTTGCGGGTAAATAAGCTGATTGTTAAAAATGAACAGCTCAACAATCCCCAAAAAGTTAGCGATGTGTTTGAATTTGGAAAAAACAAAATCGACTTCAACGGATTGGTTTGCTTCAACAGTAAAAATAATGAAATACCACTCACTAAAAGAGAGGCCATGTTGCTCCGGCTTTTAATTGAGAACAAAAATGAAGTAGTTACCAGAGAAAAAATTCTGCAATCGGTGTGGGGGTATAATGTTTATCCTACCACCAGAACGATAGATAATTTTATTTTAAACTTCAGAAAGTATTTTGAAGACGATAGCAGAAATCCCGTTTATTTTCATTCGGTTAGAGGTGTGGGGTATAAGTTTACCTGTTAAGACAAAGCTATAAGTCACCCAACTGCGGCCTGATGGTTATTTCTTCCACCACTGCTGAGGAAGAAAGTTGTGATGCTGCAAAAACCATATTGGAAATATCTTCAGCTTCCATGATGCGATGCGAACTATTATCGAAATCGCCCCAGGTGTCGGTATAAACAGCGCCAGGAAAAACAGCCGTAACTTTTATTCCCAAAGGCATAAGCTCTTGCCTCAGGTTTTGACTAAAACCATTTAAGGCAAATTTACTTACACTGTAGCTTCCACCACCTTTGTAAGCTTTTAACGAAGCTATAGAACACAGGTTGAAAATATGTCCACTTTTTCTGGAAACCATCGAAGGCAACAATGCTCTGGTTAAATAATAGGCGCTGTAAAAATTAACAGCAAGCATAGCTTCCATAGTCCCCTCCGGCTCATCCATACAGTTGCCTGGCAAATAATTTCCTACATTGTTGATTAACACATCAGGTGCACCATGTGTGAGGCAGAAAGCGGTAAAACGTTCAACTTCTTTTTTATCGGTCAAATCACAACAGAAACTATGGATGTTGTTGTTGTGCGATTCTGCAATGATGAAGGATTTGGCTTCAGAAAGATGGTCGGCAGATTTCGAAGACAAAATCACTTTATGGCCGGCTTTGGCAAATTTCAACGCAATTGATTTCCCAATTCCCCTGCTTCCTCCAGTAATAACTACTAGCATGTGTTTTAAGTTATGTAGTGAACAATGGCTACCTTCGTGTCACTTTGTAAAGTTAGCGATATCAATCATCTGCCCAACTCCAATGCCAAAATACAAACATCTTTTCTTTGATCTTGATCATACCCTTTGGGATTTTGATACCAATGCCAAACTGACTCTGGAAGATATTTTCGCAGCGCATCAATTACATGAAATCACCAAAGCTGATTTTGATGTTTTTTACCAAAAATACCTTCATCACAATAAAATAATGTGGGACAGGTACCAAAATGGTTACATAACTGCTGAAGAACTGAAGTGGAAAAGAATGTGGCGTACTTTGTTGGAATTTAAAGTAGCAAATGAAGTGTTGTCTAAACAATTAAGTGCGTCTTTTTTGGAGATACTTCCAACCAAAACAATCGTATTTCCTTACACGCTGGAGATATTACAATACTTGCGCAACAAATCGTATCACATACATCTCATTACAAACGGATTTGCCAAGACCCAAAAAAGTAAAATCAAAAACAGCAATATTGATCATTTTTTCACCCATATTATTACTTCTGAAGAGAGCAACAGCATGAAGCCGGAGAAAGAGATATTTGATTTTGCCTTGAATGTGTCTTCCGCAAAATTAGAGGAGTCGATAATGATTGGGGATAATCCTGATGCAGATATTAAAGGGGCGCTCAATTACGGAATGGATTGCGTATTTGTGAAACATACAGAAACCCCTTGCGATTTTGTCCCCACTCATACCATCACCCATTTACAACAACTGGAAGCTATATTGTAAATAAAAAACCCCCGAATAAATTTTCAGGGGCTTTGATTCGATTGAAAGGAATATTAGTTTTTAGGCTCTCCTTTAAATTCTGCAGTTGCTTCTTTCTTGTCTTTGTTGCAAGAAGACTTAGCTTCTTTATTGCAGCAAGACTTAGCTTTAGCGCATTTTTTCTTTTTTCCTTTGTCTGTGTTTGCAAAAGCGATTCCGCTGAACATGAAAGCAGCAGCAGCCAACATTAATACTTTTTTCATTGTATGTGATTTAGTGTTTGAAATAATGATTACCAAAAATAAGGAAACTTGCCATAAAAACAAACATGAAGGCCCTGATATTACAACACTCCTATAACAGAAACACCACCTTTAACTTTTTCGCCAAGTGCAACGTTTACCTTGGTTCCGAGCGGTAGCAACAGGTCAACGCGACTGCCGAACTTAATGAAACCCAATTCGTTACATTGTGAGACATTTTCACCTATATTAAGATAATTAACGATTCTCTTAGCCAATGCGCCTGCAATTTGTTTAACCAAAACGGACTTTTCGCCCCTTTTTATTACAACAGAATGTCTTTCGTTTTCGGTGGATGATTTTGGATGCCAGGCCACCAAATACTTTCCTTTGTGGTATTGGTTGTAAATAACTTCTCCGCTTATAGGGTTTCTGTTGACATGCACATTTGCGGGGCTCATAAAGATGGAAACCTGTAATCTTTTTTCTTTGTAATATTCTTCATCATAAACCTCTTCAATTACCACTACTTTTCCATCTGCAGGAGCAACAATCAGTTTATCGTCGAGTGTGAGTTTTCTGGAAGGAATTCTGAAAAAAGAAATGATAAACAATAAAAGTCCAATGGAGACAAATGTAAAAACAGTTGCAATGATGCAGCCTGAAGAACAGGTGAGCATGTACACCAATGCATTTAAGCCTGCAAGCAATAATGCTGTAATGGCAATGGTAGGATATCCTTCGCGGTGAATAGTCATGGTTATTATTATTGAGTGGCGAAGGTACAACGAACAGGATGATTTCCTGTTGAACTATAGGAAAATTTTGAGGTAAACCCAAACGAATGGTATAGCAAAAAGCAGTGAGTCAAAGCGGTCCAGAAAGCCGCCATGGCCGGGCATGATGTTTCCGCTGTCTTTTATACCTGCTGTTCTTTTTAGTTTACTTTCCACCAAATCGCCAAAGGTTCCGAATACGCCACACAGTGCAGCGATGGCAGCCCAATCGGTCCAATGCAGGACTTTTGCATAGGCAATGTTTGCGCCAAGTAATGAGATAATTACGCAACACAACAATATCCCGCCAAGGGTACCTTCCCAGGTTTTTTTGGGAGAAACGGCGCTTAAGGGTGTTTTTCCGATCAATGATCCAACTAAATAGGCGGAGGTATCGTTTATCCAAATCGAAAACATTATTCCGCAGGGAATCAATGGAGAAAAAACTTCCTCTCCATTCAAGTTGTGGGTACCTATGTATATCATTCGGGAGAGAGGCAAAATGATATATGGAATACCAATAGCCAGATAGGGCGAATACTTTTTACCTGTAATCAACCGCGTGATTTTGATGAATTCAAAAAGACAACCCAACATAACGGTTACAAACAATAGCCGAAACAAAATAGAATTAATCAGCAATCCGCTTAGCATTACAGCGGCGAATACAATAGCGGTAAGTGTTCTTATTCTGAAGGTTTTTAGATCTAAGGCCATTTTGTGTCTTTTATTTTATAGGCAGCAATTGTTTTTCAAGCTCGGCAAATTTATTGGCCATTGCAAGATTTCCTTTTGCCGTCCAAGATTGAGAAAGAAGGCTGTAAATTTTTCCATTGCGGTATTGAAGTTCAATGGCTTTGTTGCCGAAGTTTATGGCTTCGTCATATTCCTTCAACAAATAATGAACTACAACAAGGTTGGTCAATGTCATTTCATTCGTGGAATCAATTCGGATGGAATTGGCGAAAAAATACCTTGCCGAATCATATTGTTTTCTGGATGCATAAAGAGACCCAAGATTATTCAATGCATAAATCTGTCCGGGTGTTGCTTCGAGTGATTGTCTGTAGTATTTGATGGATTCATTGGGCTTTCCAATCATAGAATAAATCAAACCTACTTTATAAGAAGCATCTGAATTGCCTGGAAAAATGCTTAAGCTCTTCTCATAGTATTTTATGGAGTTCATGATTTGCTCGTTCTTGATTGCCGGATCAGTTTCTTCTTGTGCTTTATTCATGTATTCGCTTGCAAGCGCCGCATTGCTTCTGCTGCTGTTGGGTGCGTTTTTCGCTCCAGATTCAAAGAGGGTGAAATTGTTTTTCCAATCGCCGGATCTTGCTATGCTCATTCCCGTAAACAATATTACGATTCCGATTAAGCTAAACTTGAAGAGTTGCTTTGATTTTCCAGTATAGTCGGTTAAATCCATTTTGGTTAGTTTGCTTAAAACCAATGGCACGCAAATGGCAAAGCCGAGTGATGGTACAAACATGAAACGCTCCGCAAGTGTAGCACCATTCAGAAAAAACAAATTATTGGTTGGCAACGAAGCAAGCAGGTAAAAAATAATTCCAAAGCTAATAGCCGCTTGTCGCTTGAAAAAACAAATTGCACACAAAACCAGCAATGCATAAAGTATAAGTCCCAGCCATGGCAGCGAGCTTGACCAGTCAACCAATGGAATCTGATTGAAGGAATAATCCCAGCTCAATGGCCAGGGCACAAAAAGCAATTTCAGATAGTAAAACAACACTTCCATTTTTGTGGCCATCAAAGATGAAAAACCGTCAGCCCCTGCGAGTACGTTATCAAGTTTTGGAATGCCCATGGTATGGGGGGTTCCTGTTCCATTGTACATGGCATATTGTCTGCTCAATAAAAAAATTACTGCAGCCGTTACCAATGGAAGGGATTTAACAACTAGTGGTTTTAATTTATGGTCAACCAACATCAAATAACTCAATGGAATAATAGCTGCGAATGCTATGGCACTTTCTTTCGACATTATGGCCATTAAAAAAAAGAAGCCAGAAACCAAATAGTGTTTGTAATTGTTTTTCTCAGATTTAAGAAGAAAGAAGTACCAAGACAAAAACCCAAACAGTGCTGCAAGAAGCTCATCCCTGCTTTTTACGCTCGAAACCACTTCCGAATGTATGGGATGCGCTGCATAAATCAATACCATTAGTCCTATTGCAGCTGCGTTAATGCTTGGCAGCAATTTCAACAAAACGGAGTATAGAATTTGAAGTAAAATTAGGTAATAGAGTAGGTTAAAAAAATGGGAAGCAGTGGCAGAGTTGTCTGTCAAAACTTTGTCAATTGCAAAAGACAACAGCGTTACAGGGCGATAGGGTTGAACGCCGGTAGTGCCATCAAACTTGAACATACTTCCGTGAGCAAAAAATTCACCAATGCCCGAAAATCCTTTTTGAACAGACGCATGCTTTTGGTAAAAAATATCATCATCAAGCGTGAATTCGAAATTTACAGACGG
>CANHMN010000069.1 GCA_947461645.1 Chitinophagaceae bacterium
GATTTTTCCCCTCCCCGCCTAAAACTGAAAATCGAGCTTTGGAAAAGAGTTTCTAGACGTACACTGTGAGAATGAGCCGGGGCGAAAAACCCCGGTTTTTTTATCGATTTACGCTTTGAAGGACAATTATCTAACCAAATAATGATGGATTTGATGAAATTCTTGACCAATAAAATAATTTGATTTAATCAGAGTGATAAACAGAATGAGAGTGAAGATAAAAGTCAGCGCTTCATGACCGCTCTCGCTCTCCTTCTCGCTCTGACTTTTTGGACCGAAAAAGGGGTTTTTACCCATGAATAGTAAATTCCCCATGCAAAGGAAAGGGTAATTACACGCATAGATTTCTCCTTAAATAAACTGAACTTGCATCCAATATTATCTTATACCCTATTAAACCACAACCGAAAACAACTTTATGAGCGAACAACAACCCATCAGAGTAATCATTGCAGATGACCATGTTTTATACCGTGCCGGCGTTAAAGCATCTTTGAGTACCAAGACAGACGTAAAAGTAATTGCTGAAGCCGATAACGGCATGCATCTTCTCAACCTCATCAAAAACATTGAGGTAGATGTTATCCTCCTAGACATTCAAATGCCTATTATGGATGGTATTGCCACATTACCGGAAATCAAAAAAATAGCTCCTCAAACAAAAGTCATCATGCTTACCATGGTAGACGACAACAGTATGATCACCAAACTGATGGAGCTTGGCGCCAATAGCTACCTCACCAAAACCAGCGACAGTGAGGTGATTTATGAAGCCATCAAAACTTGTTTTGAACAGGAATACTTCTTTAACGCGCTTACCAATAAAGCCTTGCTAAGCAACCTCAAACAACGCAATCCGGTTCTTCCTCAACAGTTGGCTCCTGTTGATGCACAGCTAAATGAAAAAGAAACCACCATTCTTAGACTGATGTGCGAAGAAAAAAGTACCAAAGAAATTGCAGATATCGTAGACCTCAGTCCTAGAACAGTTGAAGCCATCAGAGACCGACTTAAAGTAAAAACAGGCTCTAAAACAACGGCAGGGCTCATCATGTATGCCGTGAAACACAAAATCATTGAAGAAATATAACCCCCAAAATTATATTTGAACCCCAGATCCCCGTTAAACCGGGGATTCTTTATTTTGCACCATGAGCCAAATTATTTTCAATGGAAAATTACTGCCTGCCTCAACGCCTGTTGTTGCTTCCAACAATCGCGGATTAAGGTATGGCGATGGTTTGTTTGAAACCATCAAATTCAAAAAAAATGAACTTATACTCCTAGACGAACATTTGGCCAGGCTTTGGCAGGGATTGAAATTGATGCAGTTTGAACTGCCCCGTTTGTTTACACCCGATTACCTCGAAGCTCAAATTCATACCCTCCTCCAAAAAAACAACTTGAAAAATGCAAGGGTACGACTGAACATTTTTAGAGGAAATGGCGGACTTTACGACGCAGAAAACAACCAGCCCAACTTCACCATTGAAGCCATACCACTTGAAACCTCAACAGAAAGGCTTAACTCAAATGGACTTCAATGCTGCATTTACAGCGAAGCCCGCAAAGGAAAGGATATTTTCTCCAACCTAAAAACCAACCAATTCCTTCCTTACCTCATGGGCGCACTTCATGCCAAAAAACAAAAATGCAACGACGCTATCCTGCTCAATACAGAACATATGATTTGTGACTCAACCATTGCCAATGTTTTCATCATAACAAATGGTATTATTCAAACTCCACCACTCACCGATGGTTGCGTAGCTGGTGTGATGAGGGCTTTTGTTATGGACAACTTGAAAAACAGCCATTTTGCCATTGAAGAATGTTCCCTCTCTGTTGAAAATTTGTTGCAGGCAGATGAGGTCTTTCTGACCAACTCCATTTACAACATGCGCTGGGTAGCGGGTATAGAAGACAGCAAATACAAGCTTTCCCAAACACAGGAAATTTTTAATCTGCTTCGTGAAACAAATCCTTCTGTTTTTTGTTGATGAATCTTTGCATTACTTATGAAGCAACCCGTTACCATTTGCTGGTTTAGAAGAGACCTGAGACTTGACGACAACACTGCATTATGCCAGGCTTTGAAATCGGGCTTCCCTGTCCTCCCACTTTTTATTTTCGATAAGAACATTTTAAATAAACTCTCCAATAAAAAGGATAAAAGAGTCGCATTCCTTCACAACACCATTTTGGCGCTGCAAGATGAACTCAAAAAATACGGCTCCACTTTTCATGTTGTTTATGACACTCCCGAGCAGGCTTTTCAAAACATCATTCGTGACTTCGATGTAAAAGCTGTTTACACCAATGAAGATTATGAAAGCTATGCCATTAATCGAGACAATCAAATAGCAACTTTGCTGGCCGGCAGCAAAATACCCTTTCATGTCTACAAAGACCATGTACTTTTTGCCAAAAACGAAGTAACCAAAGACGATGGACTTCCTTACACCGTATTTACCCCTTACAGCAAAAAGTGGAAAATTCGTTGGAATCAAAATCCACCCTTAGTGTCAACTGGTTTTGATTTTGATTCCCATTTGTTAAAAACAGGAAATTCCCCCATTCCAACATTGCAATCGATGGGCTTTGAAGCAGATTCCAATAACTTCCCATCCGCCACACCCAACGAAGAAATCATCAGGCATTATGCAGAGAGGAGAGATATACCCGGAATACTTGGCACTTCCCGTTTGGGTATTCATCTTCGTTTTGGAACCATCAGCATCAGAAAACTTGCAAAGCTGGCTGCACAACATTCTGAAACATTTTTAAACGAATTGATCTGGCGCGATTTTTATCAAATGATACTCTGGAATTTTCCTCACATCAACAACTACCAGTCCTTTAAAACTGCTTATGACAAGATTGAGTGGCGGAACAATGAAACGGAATTTAAAAAATGGTGCGAGGGAAATACAGGCTATCCGATTGTTGATGCGGGCATGAGAGAACTTAACACAACTGGATTCATGCACAACCGCGTTAGAATGATTACCGCATCCTTCCTATGCAAACACCTGCTCATTGATTGGCGTTGGGGCGAGGCTTATTTTGCTGAAAAACTATTGGATTTTGATTTTGCTTCCAACAATGGCGGCTGGCAATGGGCGGCAGGATCAGGTTGTGACGCAGCTCCTTATTTCAGAATATTCAATCCCTATCTGCAAACCAAAAAATTCGACCCGGATTTCAAGTACATCAGAAAGTGGGTGCCGGAATTTGAATCTTTCGACTATCCCAAACCTATAGTTGTTCATGAAGAAGCCAGAAAAAAGTGCCTGGAAGTTTATTCCAAGGCGCTGAAATAATTATCAGTCTTCGTCAACGAACCACTCTTCCTTACCGATTACAATCATTTGTTTTTTACTTGATGCATTCAAAAGATGCTCTATTGCCGAACGGCCTTTCTCTCCAAGCGATAATGAGTAATCATTTACATACAATTGTATATGTTGCCTCATTACGGTTTCATTCATCTCCATGGCATGTTCTGTAACAAAAGGGCTCAGTGAAGGATAATTGCTGTTGGCATATTCAAGGCTTTGACGAATCAATTGATCAACTATTTTCTGCGTTGCATATGGCATTGCTCGATTGGCAACAATACATCCTAGGGGAATAGGCATTTGCTCTTGCTCTTCCCAATAAGCACCCAAATCAATGATCTTTTTCAGCCCCTTTTCTGCGTAGGTAAACCTGTTTTCGTGAATGATAACGCCTGCACCTTTTTTTTGCTGTACGAAAGGTTCAATTTCATCGTAACGCATGAACACCTTGTTTTGTAAGTCAGGATATGCATAGCTAAACAGCAAGTGTGCGGTAGTGTGCTCACCGGGAAGCGCAACAACCAATTTGGTTATATCAATGTGGTCATCAGCTGTGATCAGTAATGGGCCTACACCAAAACCGAGTGCGCTGCCGCTATCTAAAATTTTATACCGATGCAGAATACTCGGCAAAACACCACAACTCACTTTGGAGACATCATAAACACCTTCCATAGCGCGCTGATTGAGCGTTTCCACATCTTCCAGCACAACCTCAAAATCAATTCCCATCGTATCAATCTTCTTGTGAACCAACGCATCAAAGATGAAGGTATCGTTAGGACAAGGAGAAAAGGCAATGGTCAATTTCATTTCCAACTTAAATTTTAATTGATTTTATATTGTGATGTACTTTTCGGTTGATTACAACCTTTTATAATTATTTATCAGCGTTTAAGCCTTGGAGTTAGCCATCCATTTTTCATAGATTTCCGCAAACAGTTGATTGGATGATTGTATTGCTTCAGCAATTTTCCAAAGAGACTTGTCCCTTTCGCCAACAACATTGCTTATGCCTCTTATCTGCAAAAAAGGAATTCCATGTTGCATGGCAACATAATGCAGACAAGCACCTTCCATGGTTTCGATTGATGCCTCTGCCTTTATTTTATTGTTTAATTGAGGTTGCCTTTCATCTGAAACAGTATTCACTGTTGCTGCTGAAACCATTGCTGGCTGTGGATGAAAAAGATGAAGACTATTGTTTACAAGCCAGCCTTTACTAAAGGGAAAAACATCTGGCGAAGCAAATCCCATATCAAATATGGACTGAAAAGAATTTCCTTCGCATAGACCCAAATCAGCAAAACAATCCTTTGCTACCACAACAGCATCACCAAGATGTAATTCGTTGGAATAAGTTCCTGCAATGCCAACCTGAAAAATCACATCATAATTACGCTCTTGTATTTTTTTTGTCAGTTGATAGATTGCCATAGGCATCCCCACTCCGGTAATCAAACAGGCAGCTTCCGGAAATTGATTTCTGAAAGGTGTAATTTCCATTTCGGTTGAGGCAACAATCAATGCAGACATGCCGCAAATTTCGCATTTATGCTTTAGATTTAAGCTATTTGTTTCTACCTTTGCAAAAACAAACGCCACTAATGGTTCACATCACCAGAATAGAACATTTTAACGCGGCACACAAGCTATTCAACCCCAACTGGAGCAAAGCAGAGAATGAAGCCGTTTTTGGCAAATGTGCCAATGAAAACTGGCATGGGCATAATTTCGAGCTACATGTTACCCTATGCGGCAATCCCAGCCCTGACACCGGTTTCGTTTTCGATGTAAAAAAACTGAGTATCATCATCAAGGAATTTGTCATAGAAAAGCTCGACCACAAAAATTTGAACGTAGATGTTGACTTTATGCAGGGCAAAATCTGCTCCATAGAAAACCTGGTGATTGGTATATGGAATCAACTGGCGCCCCAGCTTCCCGATGGCGTTAGCCTTTACTCGCTTAAACTGTATGAAACCCCACGCATTTATGTGGAGTACTTCGGCAAATAACTGACCACAGATTGGTAGTCTTTCTATTTCTGTTATAAACCTTTCCGCTTTTTAATTGTTAACTTTAAACATGTCAGCAAAAATAGCCGTATTCAGAAAAGAGCATTTCAACGCAGCACACAGGTTACATAATCCCCACTGGGACGATGCTACCAATAAGGCCATCTTTGGAAAGTGCAACAATCCTCACTATCATGGTCACAATTACGAACTGATTGTAAAAGTAATTGGAGAAATAAATCCCGAAACCGGCTATGTTATGGACATGAAAGTATTGAGCGATATCATACAGCAGCACATCATTGAACGTTTCGATCACAGAAACCTGAATGAAGATTGTGCGGCATTTAAAAACCTTAATCCAACGGCTGAAAACATCGCTGTTGTTATTTACGACATCCTTAGAAAAGAAATAAACCAGAACCTCGACTTACAGATAAGGCTATACGAAACAGAAAGAAACTTTGTAGAATACCCAGCCTTATCACAAAACTTTTAAACTTTCAACATGGCATATCAAAAATCAGAGCATTACGATAAGCATACTACAGATGCTATTTCAGAAGCTTACGGCAACATAATCAGTCAGCTTGGAGAAGATCCTAACAGAGAAGGCCTACTCAAAACGCCTGAAAGAATTGCTAAAGCCATGCAATATCTTACACAGGGGTACCAGATGGATGCTAAGGCCATTCTTGAATCTGCAAAGTTTCATGAGGACGTAAGCGAAATGGTCATTGTTAAAGACATTGAATTGTACAGCATGTGCGAACACCACATGTTGCCCTTTTATGGAAAAGCGCACATCGCCTACATTCCCAACGGTTACATAACAGGACTAAGTAAAATTGCAAGGGTTGTTGATGTATACAGCAGAAGGCTTCAAGTACAGGAAAGATTAACTCAGCAAATACTCGACGCTATCAAAGAAAGCTTAAATCCATTAGGCGTTGCTGTTGTAATTGAGGCATCGCATTTGTGCATGATGATGAGGGGCGTATCAAAACAAAATTCGGTAACAACCACCTCTGCTTTTTCCGGCTTGTTTGAAACCAATGAAACAAGGACTGAATTTTTAAAACTAATTGCAAGCAAATTGCACTAATACAATTTTTCAGCACATTGAAATCCCTCATTTTGAGGGATTTTTTGTTTTCTTTGCATTTCAATCAGTACGATTGTAATGTTTTTCTATTCAAAATATCATAAAACCAAAATTCATGTCACACGCTTTTGTTTTTCCGGGTCAGGGTTCTCAATTCAGTGGAATGGGAAAAAACTTATACGAATCCAACAATGCGGCAAAAGCCATTTTTGAAAATGCAAATGATATTCTCGGTTTCAGAATATCAGACGTTATGTTTACTGGCAGCGATGAAGAGTTGAAACAGACCGACATCACTCAACCCGCAGTATTCATTCATTCCGTTGCAGCTTTTACCACTATTGATGGAGCTTCACCCCACATGGTTGCAGGCCATTCTTTGGGAGAGTTTTCTGCATTGGTAGCCAACAAAACCCTTCAATTTGAAGATGCCCTGAAATTGGTTGCCATTCGTGCAAAAGCTATGCAAAAAGCTTGCGAACAACAACCTTCTACAATGGCTGCTGTGCTTGCATTAGACGACAATAAAGTGGAAGAGATTTGCCAGCAGGTTTCAGCTGAGACAGGCGAAGTAGTTGTTGCTGCAAATTATAATTGCCCGGGTCAACTAGTTATAAGCGGATCAATTAAAGGCATAGAAATTGCTTGTGAAAAAATGAAAGCTGCCGGAGCAAAAAGAGCATTGGTACTTCCTGTAGGAGGTGCATTCCATTCACCATTGATGGCGCCTGCCAGAGAAGAGCTGGCCAATGCTATCAAAGCAACCACATTTAATCAACCCATCTGCCCTGTATATCAAAACGTAACTGCTGCTGCAGTATCTGATCCAGCTTCAATTCAATTGAATCTGATTGCACAGCTTACCGGCGCAGTAAGATGGACGCAATCCGTTCAGGCAATGGTTGCAGATGGTGCCACAAAATTCACCGAATGCGGACCTGGAAAAGTATTGCAAGGACTTGTTCAGAAAATAAACAAAGAAAGTATGGTGGAAGGCGTTTCCTAATTCGCCTGCGGCGAGTTTAGGGTTTGAGGGTTTAAACGCTTCGCTGGTTTAAAGTTTATTTTATCTATTTATAGATTGTGATAAAAGTTCTGAAACGCATTAAACGTTCAATGCCCGCCAACTGGCAGGCATTGAATCCCTTGAACCTTTTGAACCCATTGAACTCTTCTATCGCAATGCCTTCATGCAAAGCCATGAGACGTTCCGCGGCTCAATTATATACTCAATGTAGCAAGAACACTGTTCATGTTTCTTACGGCATCTGCGTCGCGTAATGTCTTCATGCAAAGCTATGAGACGTTGCGCGACTCAATTATATACTCAATGTAGCAAGAACACTATTCATGTTTCTTACGGCATCTGTGTAGCGTAATGTCTTCATGCGAAGCCATGAGACGTTCCGCGGCTCAATTATATACTCAATGTAGCAAGAACACTGTTCATGTTTCTTA
>CANHMN010000070.1 GCA_947461645.1 Chitinophagaceae bacterium
ATACTTTTTTCTAAGTACGGTGGCACAACACACGTCAAATATACAGCATGGAACTTATGTATAATTCCTTTCAATAACAATGCGGTGTCATTGGTAAAAATATCGGAGTCGATAACCATGCAGTCATACTCTAGGTCGTAGACATTTGATCCAATGCGAATAAGGCCGTCGCTAAGTGCAAACTCTCCAAAAGATGTTGGAGAAATCTGCAATCCCTTTAAAGGGACTTCTGAACATTGCAATGTCGTCAGACATTCAATGTCTTTATACTCATTGCTTTTTTTATGAAAGGAGGTTTTTAAGCTTATGAGCTTAAAAGGCAGTCCTATGTCGTCCGCAGGAATGTCTATTTCCGGGCGCAACTTTTTCATGGTCGCCTTAAACACACCCAAAACTTTATGTTTAGACAAAAAGACATTAAACGCTTTCTCACTGCTTTCACATTGCTCGGTGCTTGAGGAAGGCGTTGAAGGCGTTTTAGACTGTGGTGGCTGCGTAGAGGGCACTGACATCGGCAATGGCGTCAATGTAAGTTCACCGATATTACTAATAGTCTCCTCGATACTCTTATCTACTGTCACTTGCTGCAATGGTGTCGATGTCAAAACCAATTCACCAATATTGTTAACAGTCTCATCAATAATCTTTGCTTTCAGTACGCGAGTAGGTACTAAATGAAAAAAAAGCAAGGCTTTCATCATAAGCATGTCAATTTTATGTTTATGGTTTTTGAAGGTTGAGGCATTTATTTCCATGCACGTTAAAGCTTTAATTCCTGGTAACGATAAAGATTTAAGGTCCATATCGAAACAATTGATGTGACAAGAATCACGGATATTAAAAAATTCAAGTTCATTGCTCGCGTTTAATGCTGTGAAACCTTTCCGTATTAATGCTAATCTGGATTCATCTTGAATTGTTAGGCTTTCCAGTTGCGATATGTATAACTTTATCAAGAGATCGAACATTAAACCCTTTTGGGTTCTCATGACCAATTTTTCTGCTGCATA
This sequence comes from Chitinophagaceae bacterium, assembly GCA_947461645.1. Classification (GTDB taxonomy): domain Bacteria; phylum Bacteroidota; class Bacteroidia; order Chitinophagales; family Chitinophagaceae; genus Ferruginibacter. The sequence goes on from CANHMN010000070.1 coordinate 1,011, forward strand.
AATTTTTTCTCTATTTTCTTTTAATGCTACAATAGTAGGATCATTTATTTCAAACATTTCTTTCAATCGATCATTTATGCATAGGAAAGGCTCGCTCAGCCTAGGTAGTAGACAAGCGAGACGCAGCTTAACATCATCTGTGATAGAAAGGTCAGTCTCATTTTTAGACACTATTTCATCTGACATTTCTTAGATTGTTATTTAAATATTGCCAAACTAGTCCAATTTTAAGTGTGCTCACTGTCAAACTAGTCCATTTTCAAGTGTGCTTGGATATCACTCCATTAAAACTTGCAAGAACAAATTCTTTTGACTAATGCAAATGTGCTCTCTGTGGCATGTCTTTTTCATGCTTAATTCGAGAAAATACTGAAAATAAATCTAGACTTCTTCATCAGCCATTTTATTTTCAAATTGATAAAACCGAAGCATATGTTTTGGACTTTTCGCGAGTGTTGGAGAATGTACCCGACAAGATTTTTTACACTGCACCTTTGGAAAATATAACGCAATTGTTCATTAATTTGCGGAATAATTTTGAACCATATTTTCCGTGTATACATATTCCTAAGCAGTGCCTCATTGTCGTTTTAGCTGTGATTGGATCGGAAGAATTAAAACTTTGCAACAAAGTTGCTAAGTATATTGTTATTACCGATGATAAATCTTGCATTTATCAAAATCAAATATATGAGTTGAAAGAAAATATCAAAAGATCTGTTCTTCTGCAAATTAAGAATGAAAACAAATTTTTGAAAATATCTGATGAAATCTGTGTTGCTACAGAATTGATATCTTGGTCCTCAGTAAGAATAGGAAAGACAAATCTATGGAAGGAATTAAAGGCTTTTATTCTTGGAAACCCTAACCCTAACCCTAACCTTAACCCTGTTGATGTTACGCCAGCTCATGAACTGGATAATTTTAGAAAAAAAAGACGTGGTGAAATATGCGATGTAGCGTTAGGAACTATACCGCACACAGCCAAGATCAAAAGTAAGTATCATTGAGTTATACAATTATGGTGACCCTTACCTTCAAAGCAATATGAAATCATTTTATGTTTTATGAGGAATCAAAAAAATTCAAAGTCTTTTGGTTTAACTAAAAACGCACCAGGGACCAAAATTTGGTCCCTGGTGCGTTTTTAGTCAAACCAAAAAACTTGGAATTTTTTTGATTCCTCATAAAACTAAAAATGATTTTCATATTGCTTTGAAAATGATCATTGTTATTTTTGCATTCTTTTTTGACTTTGCTAACTTAGCTTTTAATTTTTAATTTCTAGTTAGCAAACTATGTCCCATTATTAAAACGTTATTGACAAAGGTAAAGTCGAAATCTAACGAAATCCAGGCAATGCATTTTGCAGCTTTTTGTGCTGATCGAGAGCTAAAAACTATAACAGAAGCTGATCAAGTTGGAAGATTAAATGGTGCATTAGAGATGATGACCCTACAAATGTTTAATAAAAAAATTGAAGAAACCCCTTCTTCAAAGCAAGTTTATAAAATTGCTGAACTTTTATCTTCAAGAAGTATTTTCATTGATGTAAAAAACAGTTTGTCCGAAACGGATAGCGTGGAATTTCGAGAAAACAGTTTAGATATCGACTCCTTAATCATATCTTACGCGCGGAAAAGCTCTTTGATTGGAATAAATAGTCCTTCAGAATTAGTAAGCTTTGCGTTCAAGAATAAATGGATATGCGATGAAGAAAGGCACCTCTCGCTGATTATCGACGACACTAAGTATATTGGTAAAAATCCCACGATGGGGATTCCAAAAGGAACCAAGCATATATTACCATTGCTAGTACCTTTGCACAATGACCCGATTAAAGGATGGGTTATTTTTAACAACGATGCCAACATAAAGACATTTATGTCAATGGTAAGAGAAATCGCTTGCGAAATTTTATTACTTGAAAAACCTGCAGCCCATTATTTCAATATTGCTCACATTAAGCAAAAGGAAAAAAAAAATAAAGGTAAGACTCTCTGGGGCATGTGGAGCAATAGACTGGCGGTCATATGGTATCAAATATTTTTTCCTGACGAAGAAATTATATACATAGAGGAAAGCTACAACTTCAAAAACAGAGCTCTTCATATCAATCCTGTGCTCAATCCGTTCAGTGAAGAAACGATCGAAATAAATGCAGGCAATTACGCCAGAGAAATAGCGAAAAAAATAGTATCAAATACATCAGGAATGGAACACTCTATGCTAAGTTTCATGACTCTAGGAGTCTTGAAACCAACCATAATTATCGGAATTGGGTTTCAGACAGAAGCCTTCGATAAGGTATCTGGGAAAATTCTTTATCCTTGTGTAGATCAAACTTTGTCTAACAGTTCCGAAATGGCCAACCGTCTATCAGTCAGCAGGAAAGCGTACAACCATTTTGGACTAGCTCGCGGCATTGGAGGTTTCACTGAGAAGGTTAATGATGTATGTTTGTTATTTACGAACAATAACCCTAACCCTGTACCAGTGCGCAATCAAATTTATTACAACGCAGCTAGATATGCTTTTGGTGAGGGTCTGGAAGCATATTCAGATAAGGTCAGTACCAAGCTACAAATATGTAGAATCAGTGAGCTAAACAATATGCTTGCATTACACGAAAACGATTTCAATCCAAATCTGCTAACCCTAACCAATAATTTGAGTATGTTCAAAACACTGGCAGAAAAAAATAAACAAATGTTTATGCAACGATCCGGTTTTCGCCAAGAAATGGCTTTTTTGTGTAGCGATGTATTGGTTGATATCAATGGATCAAAAAAAGAACAATCCATATCGATAATTGATGATGAAAGTTGTAATCGATGTAGTGTCTGCTTTAAGAAATCTGCAGAGAACTTACTCATACAGTGTGCTCATTGCCAGGATTTTGTTCATTTTTCGTGTACGCACTTGAAAAAGCGCCCGAAAGTTCTTCAACCTTTTCATTGTTATGGGTGTTTTCAAAATCTTTGTTGTGAATTATGCGGGCAAAATTCGGGTTATCGTAATACAGATCATGCAGGAATAGTAACACATCCCATTTGTGTGGAGTGGATACCAGAGTTAGACAAAAAAACAGAAATATATGTGAAGGATGAAAGATATGTTGGAAAATTTAACACTCTCAGTGAAGCTGGATTAAATAAAATTGATGCTTCACGACTAGATTTGCAATGTTGCATCTGTAACAAAAAAATATATAAGGGATGCATACAATGTGAATCAAAACTGTGCTACACGGCATTTCATCCATATTGTGTACTTCATGACAATACAGTCAGTCAGTCGAAAAAAACAGTTTTATTGCGCAAAAAGACGTACAGGTTTGGTGCAATTGAACGTATGTGGTTTTGCGCCAAACATGAAAATGAATATGAATGGGAATACATGGAAAACTCTAAGACGAATCTGAAGCCCTTGAGAAAGCCTAGTACATTATCGCAAAAGCTATATACACCGGCGCCATTGTGGGATGAAAAATATGCAACACTCAGGAAATCAAAAATGGAAAAAAGATTGACGTGGTATTTACTTACTCCGATTAAGAAATCTTTGACATTGTGCTATCAAAACATGCGCTTTATCGATATACAAACTATTGCAGAGTATTCTTTTTCTATTCTCAATGCTTATATATACTTTTATGAGCTAGGTCTGGTGACACTTAGAAAAAAATTGAGTCTAGCGGAAAGACAAACCCTAACGCTATTTTTAAAGTTTATTCAAGATTATTTTGCTTTATTTTATTCAGGATGTACAAAGCGGCAACAATTAGGGGAAAGTTTATATGAATATTCGGTACATCTTCATCGCAGAGGGCTAGCACTAAATAGGCCCTTTAACATGTTCCCTGTTTTGCCAGGTGTTTTGTTACGACATTTAAACGAACTGCTTGGTGGTATGCCGATACCCAATATAATGCAAAGAGGATTTGTATTAACACAACCGTACCATACACGGGAAACCGTAAGGCGCGACAGCAAGTACAAAAGAATGTTGATTATGGGACATCCTGCACATGAAATCATACAATGTCACGGATGCCGTAAGTACTTCTTGACTCTAATGCTATTGTTTGACCACCTTGGTAATGCTTTCGAAAACAGATTAGACGAATGCCGTAGTAAATATGACGCGAAAAAAACAGGTCTTACGCAATTATCGAGGGAAGTTGCAGTTACCCTTAACAATGAATTTGAAAATATGTGTACGTCATTTGAAACACAACGCGCATTATCCTTAACACGTGAAGGAAAATCCGTATATATAAGTGGTGACCCTGGAACCGGAAAATCGTATCTTTGTCGTATATTAATGATGCAATTATTCCTTATTCATGGAGATATCGGGGCAGTGAAAAAATATGTTTTTGGCATCGCAGGACAAGGTATTGCTTGCGCAAATATGAACACACATTACAGGACAATTCACAAATTCCTAGGCATCTCGGAACCTATTATACCTATTTTCGACTCTGATGTTATGTTACAATCATATTGCAAATCGTATTTAGATACCAACCCTGAAACATGGGAGAAATTGAGATTAATGGAGGTGTTAATGATAGATGAAATAGGCAGCATTCATGCTTCAGAGGGCATATTATTACATATGATGTTAAAATTGGCAAGAGGTAGTGATCTCGCATTTGGAGGTGTGCAAATAATCTGCTCCGGACAGGTTACTCAAATGTTGCCATTACCATCAGTGAAGACGTCCAGTTACACTCAGTCCACGGAAAAGGTGCCCTCCTATGCAAGGGAATCATTTGGAACGGATTCTGAAATTAATGACGTATGTATTAAAGTGCATTTATGTCAGTTCATGCGTTCTCAGGCTGATAAAGTATTACAAGATCTGATCAGCAAGTGCAAAGAAAGTTCAATAAATGCAGATGATGTAAAGATTCTAACAAGTGCGGGGGAAAACGTGAGAAAATTATTGCACTCGCATCGGGTTCTAGATAATGTACAGGTCACTGCACTTTATTTTGAGCATAAGAATAGACGGACAGCGAATCATACCATGATAAAAGCATGTATACAAAAATGTACTCGATTTGAAAATGATAATTGGGATGTGAAAGGTACTTTTGGGCAAGTTTTTTCAGAAGATGAAATAAGCTTAAACCGTGAATCGAGTAGTTTTCAATTGTTTGAACCTATTCGTATGCATAATTGTTCTGAAGAATTTACGCGATGGCCCGATCCGAACCCTAACATTTATGACAAAGTTCCATATATCTCTGATCCGTATGAAATGGACAATAATCCTGATTGTTTTGTCGAAAGTTTGAAAATGGAGCATTGTTTATACCTTTTTAAAGGCGTTCCATTAATCCTGAATCGGAACATGGACGTGAGTCCAGTACAACATGAAAAGTTGCAATTCTTCTTAGCTAATGGCTCACAGGGTGTATTCGAAGCTTATGTATATCACGATAAAAGTCCAAATGAAAAAGGTAAACACAAAATTGTTACAAATAAGTGGTTAGGTCATGGTGACACGGTAAAACGCCTTGTTGCCATAAGAGTGAAAATGCGGGTAACAAGCGATTCAGGTAAAGATCTTGAGTATATATTCGAATTTTTTAGAACAAAATCTTCGTTTAACATGAAAAGTGCAGATATTTTCCATTGCAAATATCACCCAGCAGTAAAGGGTGAAAAAGGCGAAGAACAAGTTGGTCGCGTCAGGGTTATTCGTTCGCAATTTCCTTTTAAGTATGGATTAGCTGTATCATGGTCTGCAATACAAGGTCTCACGATACCTTACATTTTCTTGGACTTCAATAAAAACCAAATCGTAATAGACAAATATCCCGAACATCCAGCTATGTGGCTCGTCGCATTGAGTAGGGTGAAATCACTTGACAATATATTGATAAACTTGCCTTCAAAATATGAAATAGAAGAGGTCCTTAAGTTTTTAAATTGCATGGATACATACTCAATACAGTTCGAAAGAAATTGGATAAAAGATGCTCAACAAACTCAAAGCGAATATGTGCTAAAAGCTGAGCACGGATCTGCATTACTAGACCAGATGATTGACGACTTCAACAGTGCACAATCGGAACTAACCCTAGCGTATAAAATGAAGGAGTTGCGCTCGATTATTGTGACTTTACTGAATGCAATATCATTGTCGCATCCATCAAATAATCGTTCAGATTTTATTAAGAATATTTACAGTGGGCAGCTAAAATATGCCTTAGAAAAGGGAAAGGAACTCATATCCGAATTCGGTACAAATCCTTTAACCCTAACCCTAAAAGAGTCATTTTTATTCTACGCTGACGTTTGCGAAAAGATATTCCCTAACATGAAGTTTAGCAATGTTACTGATAATGTATTTTCTTCGGCAAACTTGAATGATGTTTTAACGCATGGACGTAATGAAGGTTATATAGTAGAAGAGAGTGTAACTATCGGACACAAGAGAAGATATACAGAAGCGGAATTGGATGAAATCAGCAACGAATTATTCGAAATGTCACAAATTGAAGTAGCAAAATAAGCAGAAGCACCTATGGCTCGAAATGCAAGGAGAATATATTAAGAACGAATAAAAAACATTGTAAATTATGCTAACCCTAGCTAACCCTAACCCTAACCCTAGATGAACAAAAAAAAGATCACAAAACTCCCCCTTTCCCACATTTATAGAAACTTTTTTTATAGAAACAGAAAATTGCGACGGACACCTAACCCTAACCCTAACCCTAACCTAACCCTAACCCTAACAAACAGATGTCGCCCCTCTTGATTGCGACACGACAACTGTGACTGACGGAGCCAGTCCGAAGAAAAAAAATATGTTGATGACAAACAGG
>CANHMN010000071.1 GCA_947461645.1 Chitinophagaceae bacterium
CACGCTGCCATGGCTGTAAACGGATCAACTACCTGCACTGTTGATGGAAAAGAAATCAGCTTTAAAGCTCCATTCAAAAGAGTCACCATGTTTGAAGCCATCAAAGAACATACAGGCTTTGATATCAGCGAAATGAATGAAGATGGCATAAGAGAGGTTTGCAAACAATTGAATATTCACGCAGATGTGAAATGGGGTAAAGGAAAACTCATAGATGAAATATTCGGATCAAAATGCGAGCATCACTATATTCAACCCACCTTCATTACCGACTATCCTGTTGAAATGAGCCCACTTACCAAAAAACACCGCAGCAAAGCAGGATTAGTAGAACGCTTTGAGTTGATGGTTAACGGTAAAGAGATTGCGAATGCTTACAGTGAACTAAACGATCCAATCGAACAAAGGGAACGCTTTGAAGAACAGGTTAAACTTATGGAAAGAGGCGACGATGAAGCCATGTTTATAGACCATGATTTCCTCAGGGCTTTGGAATATGGCATGCCTCCTACCAGCGGAATCGGCTTCGGTATCGACAGAATTTGTATGCTTCTGACAGACCAGCACAGCATTCAAGATGTACTGTTTTTCCCGATGATGCGTCCCGAAAAGATGGATTAAGTCTAAATTTCAGCTTCACATATTCCCAAAATATGATGGTTAATGCGAAGTGAAATTCTCGTAAAAATCAACCTGTTAGCTTAAAATAGTTAATATTAAACCTTATTTTTGTCAAAACATTTGGCAATGTCTAAGTATTCCAATTTTCTGTTTGTGGTCATCTTTGCGGTTGTGCTCTTTTCCTGCACAAAACCTTTCAGTTCAGAAACAGCAGTGCCCCCTACTGACTATGGGAATTGCAAAGATTGCAAATTCAACCCCTGGTGTGAAGGTTCTGAATACACCTACACTGATTCCGCTACAGGGGAAATCAATATACTTAACTATCAAATCATAGGTGATACTACCATAGACGGCGTCGACTATCAAGTAACGTTGTTGGCAGACAACGATACCGTTTACCACAATTGCAGTTTCAACGTTACCAAAATTGCTTACAATAACGGTTTGGGTATGACACTCGAAACCATATTGAAAGCTGATGCTGCCATAGGAGAAACCTGGACTGATACCATGCCTAACAATCCATCATACAATAGCGTGTATTATACACTTTCCAACCGATTGCTCAACCGAACTGTTGGCGCAAAATTGTTTATTGATGTTATTGAAGTAAAGGAAGATTACAGATTTGATGGTACTTCTGTAGGTTCTGCAAACGTTTACTATGCAAAGGGTGTTGGAATGATCGATCGTATTGCCAAAGACCCGGCAGGCACTGTTCAGGAGCGTACCATTTTGGAAGATTACCTCATTCCTTAAAAGTAAAGCATCAAAAACTTATACCAAGGATCTCCAACGAGGTCCTTTTATTTTTTCATCATTTCCTCAAGCCGGACCTTCAACTCAAACATCCTGTCCCGGAGTTTAGCAGCCTCCATGAAATCAAGGTTTTTGGCTGCCTTTTCCATTTCTTTTTTGATTTTGGTAATGCCCTTTTCCAATTGAGGTATGGTTTTGTATTCCTGCTCTTCTTCTGCAGCAGCATACAGCGTTTCATTGTTCTGACTAAGGGAGTAGGGATTGGAGGGATCATAACCTTTTACATCCAACACACTTCCCTGCGCAATAACCTGGTCTTTGCTTTTTTGAATGGTTTTCGGAATGATGTTGTTTGCCGTATTGTGTGCGATTTGTTTTTCTCTTCTTCTGTTGGTTTCGTCGATTGTTTTTTGCATACTTCCCGTAATCTTATCAGCGTAAAAAATAACCAATCCATCTGCATTACGTGCAGCACGACCCGCAGTTTGCGTGAGACTCCTCTCGTTTCTTAAAAAGCCTTCTTTGTCGGCATCCAGAATGGCTACCAATGATACTTCGGGCAAATCAAGTCCCTCACGAAGCAAATTCACGCCAACCAATACATCAATCGTTCCCAATCGAAGTTCTCTGAGAATTTCTACTCTTTCCAGGGTATCCACATCACTGTGAATGTATTTTGATTTTACGTTTATCCTTAACAGATAGTTATTCATTTCCTCTGCCATTCGTTTGGTAAGCGTAGTAACCAATACCCTGTCGCCCTTCACAATTCTTTTGTCAATTTCTTCCAGTAAGTCATCAATCTGATTAAGGGTAGGCCTCACCTGAATGGGGGGATCAAGCAAACCCGTTGGCCTTACAACCTGCTCTACTACCACGCCTCCGCATTTTTGCAATTCATATTCACCAGGGGTTGCAGAAACGTATACCAGCTGATCTGTGATGTTTTCAAACTCGTTAAAATTCTGCGGACGGTTATCCATTGCCGATGGAAGACGGAAACCATAATCCACCAAAACCAGCTTTCTGCTGCGATCGCCACCATACATGCCACTGATTTGAGGTATGGTTTGATGACTTTCATCTATGATGGTGATGAAATCTTTCGGAAAATAATCTATCAAACAAAACGGCCTTGTTCCAGGCTTTCTTCTGTCAAAAAAACGCGAGTAGTTTTCAATACCAGTACAATACCCGAGCTCTCTTATCATTTCCAGGTCATAATTAACACGCTCTGCAATGCGCTGTGCCTCTATATACTTTCCTGCCGATTTAAAATATTCAACCTGAGCCGCACATTCGTCTTGTATATCGCTGATTACCTGTGCCATCATGTCTTTTGGAGCGAGGTACAAATTCGCCGGAAAAATAGCTGCGTTCTCAACAGTGCCAATTCGTTTGCCTGAAGAGAGCTCCAGCGTTTCTATACTTTCTATTTCATCTCCAAAAAAACTGATGCGATAGCCAAAATCTACATAAGGAAGATTGATGTCGATAGTATCGCCATTAACCCTGAAAGAACCTCTCTCAAATTCTACCTGGCTTCGATGGTACAGAGAATTGACCAATGCATGCAAAAAACCTTGTCTGGAAATTACTTGACCCTGATGAATTCTGATGATGCCGTTTTCATAATCTGTTGGATTTCCCATTCCATAAATGCAACTCACGCTTGCAACCACAATAATATCCCTTCTTCCACTTAGCAACTGGGCAGTTGCCTGAAGGCGAAGTTTATCAAGCTCTTCATTGATACTCAAGTCCTTTTCGATGTAAGTGTTGCTTACGGGCAAGTAGGCCTCAGGTTGATAGTAGTCATAATAAGAAACGAAATAACCCACGGCATTCTCCGGAAAAAACTGTTTGAATTCGCCGTACAACTGAGCTACCAGCGTTTTGTTGTGAGTCAATACCAAAGTAGGCCGTTGCAAATTTTGAATCACATTGGCCATGGTGAACGTCTTTCCACTACCGGTAACGCCTAGCAGCGTTTGGTGTTTTTCGCCCGACAGAAGCCCTTCTGTAAGTTGCCTTATGGCTTCGAGCTGATCGCCCGCCGGCTGGTATTCAGAAAAAAGTTTGAATGGCATAATTGAAGATCGTAAAATTACAATTGCCCGAGCTAATAATGCTATTGTTGAAAAAAATTAAGACCTTCAGAAGTAAATTCAACGGATTTAACTGATATGAAACACTTGCGACAGCTGAAAAAAGACAATATCCTTGCGGCAGCGATAAAACAACAAAAAACTATAGTACTCAGCGAAGAAAAGAATATTTGTATTTACCTGTGTTTTTCCATCATCAGTCAGCAACTAAGCACAAAAGCTGCAGCAAAAATAAAAGAACGTTTTTTAGGGCTTTTCGGAAAAACAAAGCTATCAGCTTCAAAAATATTGTCCATCCCTTTTGATAAACTCAAAGCCATTGGGTTATCATCCTCCAAAACAACTTACATCATAAATGTGTGCAGGTTTTTTGCCGAAAATAAACTAACAGATAACAAGCTAAAAAAGATGAGCGACGAGGAAATCATTGCCTGCCTGACAGAAATAAAAGGAGTAGGTAACTGGACTGTGGAGATGGTGTTGATGTTTGCTATGAAAAGAGAAGACGTTTTTTCGGCAGATGACCTCGATATTCAACAGCAAATGATAAAACTATATGGCATAAAGGCTTCGAGCAAAAAAGAATTGAATATAAAAATGCTTGAAATTGCTGAGCCTTGGAAACCCTATCGTACTTATGCTTGCAGGTATTTATGGGGATGGAAGGATACACCCCTCAACGTCAATAAGAAATAGCCGCAACAATATCCTCCAAGTATTTTTGATCAATCTCGTCGAAGAAAGAAAGCTGCTCGCTGTCGACATCCAGAACGCCCCAAACTTCGCCATTCTTGATTAGAGGAATAACAATTTCAGATTGAGAAAGGCTGCTGCAAGCGATATGCCCTGGAAATTGATTTACATCTTCAACAAGAAGGGTTTGGGCTAGCTCCCATGCTTTTCCGCAAACACCCCTGCCCTTTGCAATTCGAGTGCAAGCCACAGGGCCTTGAAAAGGACCAAGAACAAGCTCGTTGTTTTTTACCAGGTAAAACCCTACCCATAGCCAACCAAACTGCGTTTTTAGCGCGGCGGCAGCATTGGCCAAATTGGCAATAAGATCATGCTCTCCTTGCATCAATGCGCTGATTTGCTGCGCAACGGATTCGTATTGCTCTTGTTTTGTGCCGTTGTTGATGGTAAGATCTTCAGCCATAATGTTGTATTTGTTTCACAAAAATAGGATTAAGAATCGGAGAGTAAATCAAGGATGATTTCTGACTCGTAACCTTTTTGAAGTAGGTATTGCCTGATTTTATTTTTTTTGATGAATACATTCTTCTCCGATTTCAAAGCGTTTTGTTTAAATACAATTAGCTTTTTTGCAGTTTTTAAATAATCAGTGTCGTTGATTTGAACCAACGCTTTTTTAATACAATAATCACTCACTTTGTTTTTTTTCAGCTCATACCTGATTTTAATTCTTCCCCAGTCTTTCATCCTGAATTTACCGCCGGCAAAAGCGATTGCATATCTTTCCTCATTGAGGTAATTTTCCGCGATAAGCTCTGAAAGCAATTCCTCCACTTGCGCTGCATACAAACCAAAACTATAAAGTTTGTCTTTTACTTCCTGGTGATTTCTCTCCTGATAACTGCAATAGTGTTTTATTTTTTCAAGAGCAGATTCCGTACCAATACTTAATTTTTTCATGCAACTACGTTGAATGGGGGCCTTTTTTCGGCAAATTAATTAAGAGAAGTGCGCTCAACTAACAATGTGAATAACTTGTATCCCAATAGTTGATACAGACATCAAAATAACTTGCAATCATATGTTACAATAATTTATCTTTGAGCATCTTTAAAATCATTATTTCTACATTATGAAGTTCATCGTTTCCTCTTCTGCACTGCTTAAACAACTTCAACAAATCAGTGGCGTAATAAACAGTAATACAGTTTTACCTATCCTCGAAGATTTTCTTTTTGAGATTGACAAAAATAAATTAACCGTTGTTGCAACCGATTTGGAAACGGTAATGAAAATTCATATGGATATTGAGGCCAAGGACAGCGGAAAAGTTTGTATTCCTGCAAAAATTTTGTTGGATTCCTTGAAGAACACCGCAGAACAACCACTGACATTCAATATTGATAAAAATTTCGGAATAGAAATTACCAGCGACAACGGAAAGTATAAATTGATGGGCGAAAATCCCGATAACTTTCCACGTGAACCTAAAGCCGACGATGCTTCCTCTTTCAAGATGATGTCGAGCTCATTGGTGACCGCCATCAATAAAACCATTTTTGCGGTGAGCAGCGACGATCTTCGTCCTGCAATGACCGGCGTGTTTTTTGAATTGGATAAAAAGGGAGTAACTTTTGTTGCTACAGATGCGCACAGATTGGTGAGATATAGTCTTAAGGATGTAAAGGGTACAGAAAAACATTCTTTCATTGTGCCTAAAAAGCCACTTTCTTTATTAAAGGGTGCTTTACCCGATAATGAAGATGAGTTGATTGTGTCATACAACAACAGTCATCTTTTTGTTACTCATGGCAGTACAGAATTGGTTTGTCGTTTAATCGACGCCAGATTCCCTGATTATAAAGTGGTCATTCCTACAGATAACCCTTACAAAATGACCGTTACCAAAAGCGATTTTCAAAATGCATTACGCAGGGTAAGTGTATTCAGCAACAAAAGCACTAATCAAATCGCCCTCAACATAAGCGGCAACCAGCTTCAACTCAGCGCACAGGATGTGGACTTCAGCAATGAAGGAAATGAGAGAATGGCCTGCCAGTATGATGGAGAAGATTTGCAAATTGCCTTCAATGCGAAATTCCTGATAGAAATGCTGAGCGGCGCCGATACCGACGAAGTGGTAATGGAATTGAGTACGCCCACCAAAGCAGGCATCATTAAACCTGTTGAACAAGCCGAAGGCGAGGAGCTGTTGATGCTCGTTATGCCGTTGATGCTCAATAATTAAAAGTAGTTTGCTTCCGGCTTAATAAGGTGTTTTTCTAATAAAGATCTTTATCGGAAAATAGTCTAAACAATAGATAACGATATTATATAGCGTTATCACGAATTTGATTTTTATAGTTTTTAATACCTATTTCTATTCAAGATACTTACCAGTAATTGCTTAACAGTTTCCATTTCTTCTGCTTTACTTGAAGCAACAAACAAAGTCAAGCTTGCCAACGCTTCGTTGCTAATTATTGTTTGTTTATTACCATTGTACAATAAATTGTTTCGTTCTAAAAATAACAGAAAACAGGCTGCGGCAATTCTTTTGTTTCCGTCCACAAATGAATGATTTTTCACAATCAAATACAGAAGCATAGCTGCTTTTTCTTCTACGCTTAAATAAATATCTTTTTTATCAAATTGTTGTTCAATTAAGGTGACTGCGCTTTTAAATCCTTCGTCTTTTTCTTTCCCAAAAAGATTGGAATTAAACGCTGTTTTCATTTGTTCAACCACTTCCATATATTCTAACAACGAAGGATTTTTGGCTTTTCTTTTGTGTTTGCCAATTTTATCCAAAGCCTGATGATCGTAATCATCCAATAGTTTCAATCCAAGACTAAATTGTTGAAGCCACTCAAAATCTTCAACATTAGCTTTGTCTTCAATCGCTCGACTAAGTATTTTGATTCCATCATGTAATACCTGAATTTCTTTGTTTTTTTTGCCAACCGTTTTTCATTTATGGCAACACCCTCAATAAGGTAGTCTTTTAATCGTTGAGTAGCCCATTGGCGAAACTGTGTTCCTCTAACAGATTTAACGCGGTATCCTACAGAAATGATAACATCCAGATTGTAATGCTTTGTTTTATACCTTTTTCCATCTGAGGCAGTTGTCAAGGATTCCTTGACAACTGAAGATGGCTTTAACTCCTTCTCTTTGAAACAGTTATTAACGTGCAAACTGATATTTTGCTTCGTTTGACCGAAAAGGGATGCCATTTGCTGTTGTGTCAACCAAACCGTATCATTTTCAAAATTGACCTCAATCTGAGTTTGTTTGTCTTTTGTTTTATAAATAATTATTTCCTTCATGTGGTTAATTTAATTCATGTCTCTACTCGTTAATCAATCCGAATTTCAATCAAGCTTAAAGTTAGAGAAGATAATCATCTTTAAAAATTAAGAAAGTTTAGAGAAACAATGATGTAGTTCTAAATCCATCTTTTCATGCTTTCCTACCTTGACACCCCTTTTACGAGCCGTCTGAAAAGCTTTACTGATAGGTGGGGTATTTTTAGGTTAAAGAAAACTAAATTCCCATTGGTTTTTAAACCGAATGAGTCTTGTTGTGTCTTGGCGCAGCAAAAATCTCATTTATGAAAAAAATACTACTCATTGCCATTGCAGGCCTTTACTTTCAG
>CANHMN010000072.1 GCA_947461645.1 Chitinophagaceae bacterium
GTTGGTGATTCAGCTCCTATCTCTTCTCTCAATTCAAAAATCCATTTAATCACTTCCTGATTAGCAAGACCATGCAAAGGTCCAGCCAAACCATTCATGCCTGCGGCAAAACTTAAGTAAGGATCACTTAATGCAGAACCCACCAAGTGAGTGGTGTGTGCAGAAACATTTCCTCCTTCGTGATCGGCATGAATAGTCATGTACAAACGCATCAACTCTTTGAAACCTTCATCATCATAACCCATCATGTGTGCGAAATTGCCCGACCAATCTAAAAGTCCGTTAGGTTGAATGTGTTCTCCATTTTTGTATTTTCTTCTGTAGATGTAAGCAGCTATCCTTGGCAGACGAGCAATTAAATCCATAGAATCGTCAAAAACTGCTTCCCAATAATCCTTTTTACTCATGCCTGCTGCATAGCGCTTAGAAAAAGAGCTTTCTGTCTGCATGGCCATAATAGCTACAACAAACTGCGTCATGGGATGTGTATTAACGGGCAAAGCTTCGATCGTTGCAAATACATGATTGGGGACATGACTCCTTCTTTGCCACACACTGGTGAGATGGTTGACATCATCATCCGTAGGCAATTCACCAACCAACATCAAATAAAACAACCCCTCCGGCAATGGCTCGGAACCTCCTGGTGCTTTTGGTAATTTCTCGCTCAATTCAGGGATGGAGTATCCTCTGAATCGAATGCCTTCCTGTGCATCCAATAGTGATGTTTCGGTAACCAAACCAGTGATACCGCGCATACCTTGATATATCTGACTTAGGGTAACCTCTCCGATTTTTTTATTGCCATGTTCTTTCAATAGCTCTTTTATTTCAGCAGATTGCACATCAGCTTTTTCCTTAAATCTGTCTTTGATGATTCCCATAAAATAGGTTGTAGGTTTATGTTTTTGATTGAGATTCTTTTCAGTAATTGTCCGCCCAAAAGCCAAGAAAAATCTGATTTTTAAGTGGTGCACAAAATTACGTCACCACCATTTCTTAACAAAAGTTTTAACATAAAGTTTTATCTCATCGATATTGGAAACTATTTTGGAGCGGTACGATACAAATACACCACAAGCACAAAAAAAAGGATATTGGGCGTCCAGGATGCTAACAGGGGCGATAAATTCCCTTTGGTAGCAAAAACGACTGAAAACCTGCTGAAAAGTATGTAGCCCATACTGATCAAAACCCCAAGGGCCAAGTGAAATCCACTTCCTCCCCTGGTTTTTCGGGAGGCCAAAATAGCACCAATTAGCGTTAGGATTAAAACGGAGACCGGTATAGCATCCCTGTTATACCTCTCTACCTGCAAAGTACTCAACAATTCGGACCCTCGCATCTTTTCCAATGTTATGAATTCAACCAATTCATGGGTTGTCATTTCGTCTTTTAGATAGGTGTCCTTTCTGAGGTCAACGGGTCTGATGTTGACGGAAATTTCTTTTGAGGGATAATAATCTACTTTTTCAGTGGAATCCGAGAGGTTTCTTTCCAATACGTTGAAAAAAGACCATTTTCTTTTGGTACTGTCCCATCGAAAATTCACCGCCCGCATATTGTAGACCATTTTGTTGTTGCCAAAGCGATGTAGGCTGAAATTAGAACCCGATTTGGAAATAGTGTCATACCCTTTGATGCTGGCATATGTTTGAGGATCAATCCTGAAATAAATGTTCTGCTTGTAAGTAGTACTGTTGGCAGTTGGGGCCATGTTCACATCAATATATTTCTTTTCGAATTGCGACCATTTTCTGTTGGCTAACGGTATCGCATATTGGTAGCCTAACCATAATAAGGAAGTAAAAAATAACCCTCCCAGAAAAAAGGGCAGCAAAAGTCTTTTGTAGCTTACTCCACTGCTCAGAATGGCTACAATTTCTGATCTGCCCGCCATTTTGGACGTGAAGAAAATCACTGAGATAAATATAAAAAGCGGAAAAAGCATCGCTACAATTCGGGGTACAAATCCAAAATAATAATCGCGAATGAGCTGAGCTACTGACAACCCTGATTTAGAAAAATCATCTGTTTTTTCGCTGATGTCTACCACTACAACGATTGCAGTAAACAACAGCAGGCAAAAGAAAAAGGTGCTGAAGTACTTTCCCAATATGTACTTGTCAAGTTTCTTCATTTATGGGCAAGTTAATTTTTTTTGAGGGAAGTTATCCATCCATGGTTTTGTTTATTCTGCAGTGGCAGCTTTTGCTATGGCTTCTGCGGCAAGCCAGCCTGTTGTCCATGCATTTTGAAAATTGAAGCCACCAGTTATACCATCAACATCCAAGATTTCACCGGCAAAAAACAATCCTTTTATTTTTTTACATTCCATAGTTTGTGCGTCAATCTCAGCAATATCAATACCTCCGGCTGTAACAAACTCTTCTTTGAATGTAGTTTTGCCTTTAACCTCATACATGCTTGAACACAATACTTTAATCAGTTTGTTCTCTGATTTTGAGGGCAAGTCTGCCCATCTCACATCTGCAAGTATTTCGCTTTGGTCAAGAAAATGTTCCCAAAGGCGAGAAGGAAGTACAAATGGATTTCGGTTGATGATTTTTTGTCCGGCAAGTTCAAAACGCAGTGAACGAAATTTTTCCTTCAAAAGTTGCTCGTTGTAATGAGGCAACCAATTGACCATTATGTCGAAGTGATAGTTGTTTTCAGCAAGCTGTCTTGCTGCCCATGCAGAAAGTTTCAAAACAGCCGGACCACTTATACCCCAATGAGTGATAAGCAAAGGGCCGATTTGTTGCAATTTGGTTCCCATTATTTTTACCAAAGCTTCAGGCACAGAAACACCCATCAAAGCGGTGAGCTTGTTGCCAGGTATATTAAAAGTAAACAAGGAAGGAACGGGCGTTTGAATAAGTAACCCCAATTTGGAAATCCACTCAAATTGACTAATCTTGGGAAATCCGCCGCAGGCTAAGCAAACAAAATCTGCAGACAGGCT
Organism: Chitinophagaceae bacterium; assembly: GCA_947461645.1. Taxonomy (GTDB): domain Bacteria; phylum Bacteroidota; class Bacteroidia; order Chitinophagales; family Chitinophagaceae; genus Ferruginibacter. Next base: position 2,966 of record CANHMN010000072.1, read on the forward strand.
TTTTTGATTGCTGAAAGTTATTTCAAAAGTTGATAGTTGACCTACATTGGGTTTTAGATCAACGACATCAGCATTCATCCTAACCTCAATGGATAGCCTATTTACTTCAGCCAACAAACAATCAATGATGGTTTGAGACGAGTTGCTTTCAGGAAACATGCGGCCATCGGCTTCCGTTTTAAGCTTTACTCCTCTGTTTGCGAACCATTCAATGGTATGTTGGGTATTGAAATGATGAAAAGCTTTTTTAAGAAGTGCAGTTCCGCGCGGATAAGATTTTACGAGGTCTGAAATATGAAAACAAGCATGGGTGACATTACACCTTCCTCCCCCACTCACTTTTACCTTACTGAGCAATTTGGAGGATTTCTCCAGTAAGATCACTTTAAGATCAGGATTCTTGTTTGCAGCGTTGATGGCACAAAAAAAACCTGCAGCTCCTCCTCCGATCACCACCAATGTTTTTTGCGGTTTCATCACAATTGAATTGTTACCATTGATGTTTAAAAATCTTTGACGACATTCACGAATAGCTCCAGGTAAGATTAGGATTGGCTTTTTCAGCTGTTTCAATTTCTTCGAAAGAACTAAGAATATCGGGATCACCCTTGGTGATGTGAACATCATGCTCGAAGTGAGCAGATGGTTTTCGGTCTTTGGTAAGAATGGTCCATCCGTCACTTAGGTGCACAACCTCCTTCACGCCCATGTTAATCATTGGCTCTATGGCAAGCACCATACCTTCTTTTAGTTTAGCACCTGAACCTCTTTTACCATAGTTGGGGACTTGAGGATCTTCATGTAGATCTCTACCTAAGCCATGGCCTACTAATTCTCTTACCACTCCATAACCATGTTTTTTTTCGGTGTATTCTTGAATGGCGTTGGCAATATCACCGATGCGATTGCCTGCTCTTGCCTTTTCAATACCTAAATAAAGGGAAGCTTTAGTAACTCTAAGCAATTGCTTAACTTCTTCAGATATTTCACCAATTGCATAGGTATAGGCACTATCGCCATGAAATCCATTTTTATACACACCGATATCCAAGGAAATAATATCGCCATCTTTAAGTACATGAGAACCAGGGAAACCATGCACAACGGCTTCATTCATTGAAATACAGGTAGCAGCAGGAAAGCCGTGGTAGTTTTTGAAAGAAGGTGTGGCTTTATTATCAAGGATGAATTCTTCTACCAAATCATTAACCTGTTGGGTAGTAATTCCTGGTTTGATAAAGGCCGCAGCTGCTGCATGCGCTTTGCCTACCAAAAGGCAGGACTCACGCATGATTTCAATTTCATCCTTGGTTTTGTATCTGATCATTATATACTGCAGTTAGTTTCCTGCTAAAAGAAACCCCAACGATATTATCGCCGGGGTTATTAAATAAAGTGAAATATTCATTTTACATACCTGATGGTACAGCTTGTCTTCCCTGAATTCTACCGCCATTCATCAAACCATCATATTGACGCATCAAAAGTTGGGTTTCAATTTGCTGAAGGGTATCTAGAATTACACCCACCATAATCAATAAAGACGTTCCTCCAAAGAAAGTAGAGAAGCTTTGAGACATTCCAAAAATCAGTTGGAAGATACCTGGAAGTATACCTACCAAAGCCAATAATACTGCGCCTGGCAAAGTGATTCTATCCATGATGGTTCCGATATAATCAGCTGTTGGCTCACCTGGTTTTACACCTGGAATAAAACCATTGCTGCGTTTTAATTCCTCAGCCATTTGCTTGGGATTGAAAATCAACGCTGTGTAGAGAAAAGTAAAAGCAATTACACAAACTGAGTACACAATCATGTATACAACGTTGGTGTGATCAGTGAAATATTTAGCCCAACCTTCTCCTGAAAAACCTGAGAAAATGGTAGGCAAGAACAAAATAGCCTGAGCAAAAATGATAGGCATAACACCTGCAGAATTTACTTTCAATGGCAAGAAGTTTCTAGCTCCACCCATTTGTCTGCTTCCAACTATTTGCTTTGCATATTCAACACCTACTTTTCTGGTACCTTGTACCAACATGATCAATCCCATAAGAATTGCCACAAGTAGGGAAACTTCGATAAGCATCAACAACAAACCACCTGCACCCCTTTCAAAACGGGAAGCCCATTCTTGCATGAATGCCTGAGGAAGACGAGCAAGGATACCAATCATAATGATTAAGGAAGTTCCGTTGCCAAGACCTTTATCTGTGATTTTTTCACCTAGCCACATTACGAATAGTGTACCTACGGTTAAGATTACAACTGTAGAAACCCAGAAGAAACCGGAAAAAGATGGTATAAGAGCTTCTGCGTTTGATGGACTTTTAAGGTATCCAATGTAAGCTGCAGCCTGGAATGCGGTAACCAAAACAGTCAGGTAACGTGTCCATTGGTTAATTTTCTTTCTACCGCTTTCGCCTTCTTGTTGAATTTTCGCCATTTGAGGAACAAGAATGGTCATCAACTGCATAAAGATAGACGCAGAGATGTAAGGCATGATACCAAGTGCAAAAATGGATGCTTTGGAAAACGCACCACCCACAAAGGCATCCAACAATCCAAGAACGCCACTATTGGCACTATCGGAGAGGCTGCTTAATTTGTTAGGATCGATACCTGGCAAAACGATAAATGAACCCAATCTGTATATGAATAGCAAAAGGATGGTGAAGGTAATTTTGTTACGCAACTCATCTATGCTCCAGATATTCTTTAGTGTAGTAATGAATTTCTTCACGGATGACAATCAGTTTATTATTTGTAAAAAAGTAAAAAAACGCAATTTACTGCGTCTTACAAATATCGGAAAATTATTTGACTATTTCAACAGTTCCACCAGCTGCTTCAATTGCTGCTTTAGCTTTGGCACTAACTGCGTTAACTTTGAAAGTATAACTTCCTTTTAATTCGCCGTTTCCGAGAATTTTAACGCTGTCTGTTTGTCCGATAAGACCGTTGATGTATAGGTTTGAAAGACTAAATTCAGTTATGCCGTATTTCTCAGCATAAACATCCACTTTGCCAATATTGATAACCTTGTATTCAATTCTGTTGATGTTGGTGAATCCACGCTTAGGAATACGACGTTGGATAGGCATCTGTCCGCCTTCGAATGCTTTTTTACTTTTGTAACCAGCACGGCTCTGACCACCTTTGTTACCTTTAGTTGAAGTACCGCCTTTACCGCTGGCTTCACCGCGGCCAATTCTCTTTTCTTTGTGAGTAGCTCCTTTAGCGGGTTTTAATGAATGTAATTTCATGTTGTTTGATTTTATACTTACGGGGAATCGCCCCTCGCTTTTACTGATTAAAATGAATAGAAAATACCGGTTTAATTAAACCAAGGCATTACAATTCTTGTACTTTCACCAAGTGGTTTACTTTGGTAACCATTCCCAAAATTTGAGGAGTAGCTTCCACTTCAACAGTAGCGTTAAGCTTTTTCAAGCCCAAAGCGATCATTGTTCTTTTCTGACGCTCAGATCTGTCGATCACACTTTTTACCTGGGTTATTTTTATCTTTTTCATCGGTTGATATTAATAAAGTCAAAATTCAAAATTCAAAAGTCAAAAGTCAAAATTCAAAAAGCTTACTATTTGAACGTGGGTATAACTTAAGAGCCAGTTGGCAAAATCAAGATTGATTACCCGTTGAATACTTTTTTCAAAGCTATGTTTCTTGTTTTAGAAACAGTAACTGGTTCGCGAAGACTAGCCAATGCTTTGAAAGTAGCTTTTACCACGTTGTGCGGATTAGCAGAACCAAGGTTCTTAGCCAATACGTCGGTAATTCCAGCAAATTCCAAAACAGCACGCATGCTACCACCTGCGATAACACCGGTACCATGAGCAGCTGGCTTAATCAAAACCTTTGCAGCACCTTCCTTACTCAATTGATCGTGAGGAATCGTTCCGTGCATGATAGGCACTTTAATCAAATTCTTCTTTGCATCTTCGATACCTTTAGTGATGGCTTCTTGCACTTCTTTGGCTTTACCCAAACCATGACCTACCACACCAGCCTCATTTCCAACTACCACTAAGGCAGAGAAACTGAACGCACGACCACCTTTGGTTGTTTTAACCACACGGTTAATGGCAACCACTTTTTCTTTAAGCTCAAGGTCGCCGGCTTTCATTTTATTTAAAATTACGTTTGCCATTTATTCTGTTTGAATGTTGATGTAAATCTGTTAATTGTATTTTTTATTAAAAGTCAAGACCACCTTCTCTTGCTCCATCAGCTACTGCTTTAACACGACCGTGATAAACATAACCGCTACGATCAAATACTACTTTTTTCATTCCAAGCTCAACCGCTTTTTTAGCGATAGCTTCTCCAACCATTTTGCTTTTTGCAATTTTTGGAGACTTCTGAGCAGCAATATCTTTCTGACGAGAAGAAGCAGAAGCGATAGTTACACCATTGGTGTCGTCAATCAATTGAGCGTAAATGTCCGCATTGCTTCTGAATACAGATAAACGAGGAAGAGATGATGTACCGCTAACTTTTTTGCGAATACGGTATCTGATCTTTTGTCTTGCGCTTGATTTGTTGTTCATTGTTTTTTATTTTAGGTATCCGATACTGCCGGATAACGTTTTTTAAATTTAATGCTTCAGTTATGGTTTGTAAACGCCTAGCTATTACTTACCAGCCGACTTACCAGCTTTTCTTCTCAATACTTCACCTACAAACTTCACACCTTTTCCTTTGTATGGTTCAGGCTTACGCAGACTGCGGATTTTGGCACATACCTGACCCAGCAATTGCTTGTCTAAACTTTCAAGAGAGATGGTAGGGTTTTTACCTTTTTCCTGAGCAGTTGTTATTTTCAATTCTTTTGGAATTTCGAA
>CANHMN010000073.1 GCA_947461645.1 Chitinophagaceae bacterium
TCTTGGTTGTATTGATGCAACGGTAGCATCCTTTTTTGGGGTATTCAGGTAGGTAAGAAGGCTTATTGTAATAATTATTAATGGAATTATCCAGGGAGATTTAAAAAAAACAAACAGTAAAATCCCCGCTATTGTCATTATAAAAAAATCTAAAAATGATTTAATTATAATGCCGAAGGATTTATAAAAAGCATACAGCAAAAACCCTATAGCCATTGGTTGTATGTATCTTAGAAACTCTACCGCTCCCGATAATTCCGCATAATCGGTTAATACAAATGAAAGTGTTGTCATAATAACCGTGGCGGGTAAAATCCAAATAAAGAAGGTTAGTATAGCTGTTGCGTACCCTCCTCTTTTATAAGCGAGGAGTGTTATGAGTTGAGTGCTTGAAGCACCGGGAAGCATCTGACAAAAAGCATTGGATTCCAGTAATTCATTCTCCGAGAAATATTTCTTCTTTGACACAAACATCCTCATCATCATACCTAAATGTCCTTGCGGACCGCCGAAAGAGGATATGGTATATAAAAAAACGTCCTTTAAAAATGATATGTGTCTTTTAAAAAACAAAAAGATATACGTTTGCGTTGTATTGGTAATTGAAAATAAATTTTTTTGATGAAAATAACAGCTTTATTCATTGTATTAATTTTCACATGTACTTATTGTTTTGCGCAATTAGAAAATGTGTATAATTCAGGAGAGCTCATTTCTGTTTATAGCAAGAGAGATAATTGGGCGGCACATCCCTGGAAAAAAGATTTTGCAGATAGTATTCCTTTGTCTCTAATAAATAATGAAACAAGAGACAGTTCGGTTGATGTCTTTTTTATTCATCCTACCACTTACACTAAGAATGATTTTAGCGATTGGAATTCAAGTTTGATGGATGATGAATTAAACAATAAAACAGACGAGTCGGCTATTCTATACCAAGCAAGTGTATTTAATGCTTCTTGTAGAATATTTGCACCAAGATACAGACAAGCTCATATAAAATCCTTTTATATTGATAAAGAAACAGCTAACCCTTATTTTGATATCGCATTTGAAGATGTTAAAAACGCTTTTGAATATTATCTAACTCATTACAATAACAACAGACCTATAATTATTGCAGGTCATAGTCAAGGTACTGTACATGCAGCTCGGTTACTTAAAACTTATTTTAATAATAAACCTCTCGGTAAAAAATTAGTTGCTGCTTATTTAATTGGTATGCCTATTCCGTTAAATTATTTTTCATCTATTGAATTGTGTAAAAATAAAAACCAAACAGGTTGTTACGTAAGTTGGCGCACTTATTACAAAGGATATGAGCCTTCCGAAGAAAAAAACAAAAGGGAAATTGTGTATGGTGTTGTTAATCCTTTGAATTGGGAAGCTATAAACCATCAATATGTTTCAAAACAAAACAACAAAGGGGCGGTTATGCGCAATTTCAATAAGGTGGTAAAAAAAGTTGTAGATGCCGAAATACACAATAATATTCTTTGGAGTTGTAAACCAGATGTTTTTGGAAAATTCCTTTTTCACAAAAAGAATTTTCATATTGGAGATATAAATCTCTTTTACATGAACATCAGAGAAAATGTAAGAGATAGAATAAATAGTTATTTCAAAGGCAACTAAACTTCTTATAATTACAAGCCTAAATTCTTACTGATGGATAACATACGCTCTATAGGTTTTCTAGCAGCTGTTATGAGATCTTCATTTAAAATAATTTCAGGTAATTCATATTTTAAACACAAGTAAATCTTTTCCAGTGTGTTTAATTTCATGTAAGGACAATTGTTACAAGCGCAATTGTTATTTGGAGGTAAAGGAATAAATGTCTTTAGGGGATTTTGTTTTTGCATTTGATGTAATATTCCTGGCTCTGTTCCTACAATAAAAGTTGTGGTATTATCCTTATTTGCATAATTAAGAATACCGGTAGTACTTCCAATGTAATCAGCATGTTGTAAAATATCATCCTGGCACTCCGGATGAGCTAATACTTTTGCATCAGGATATTTAATTTTCAACTTAACTAGTTTTTCTAAACTAAATATTTCATGGACCATACATGATCCATTCCACAACAACATATCCCTTCCAGTTACCTTGTTAATGTAAGCACCTAAGTTTTTATCAGGAGCAAAAATAATTTTTTGGTCATTCGGTAAACTTTCTACAATTTGTCTGGCATTGGAAGATGTACAAATAATATCACTTAAGGCTTTAATTTCAGCACTACAGTTGATATAGGTAATTACAAGATGATCAGGATGTTTTTCTTTGAATAGTTTGAATAAATGCGGTGGTGCAGAATCACTTAAAGAACAACCTGCTTTTAAATCAGGAAGAATAACCTTCTTTGCTGGATTTAAAATTTTTGCAGTTTCTGCCATAAAGTGAACGCCTGCAAAAAGAATAATATCAGCTTCTGTTGATTTAGCTTGCTGAGATAATCCCAGACTGTCACCAATATAATCGGCTATATCTTGAATGTCAGGGTCTTGATAGTAGTGCGCGAGAATAACAGCGTTCTTTTCTTTTTTAAGCTTTTCTATAGAATCGAATAAATCTAAAGTAGGATCTATGGTTGTATTGTAAAAGCCAAATTCAGCAATGGAAGATGTTATGTTTGAAATGTTGATATCTGTCATAATATCTATTAATACTTATTATTTAATTAAAGGTTTATTATTATTAGGGGTGTTGATAAGTGGAGAAAATAATTTTTAAACTCTTGTAAAATTAAAAAGTTTGATTTATCCACTGTTATAAACAGTAAACTAACATTTTAGTTTTCAGTAAGATGATAATTAACAACATCATTCTTGTTCATCTATCAACATTTGTTGATAACCAAACCATGTTTAAAAAAAGAAAGCCCTAAAAAAGAAATTTGCTGTTAATTGTGTTTGGATAAATTGTTTTGAAAATAAACAAATTAAAATAATTAATAAAATAAAGGATTTTAATTCACAAAAAATCAAGGAGAAAATAGAAATAAAAGCAGGTTATCCACTAATTTTCACTTTATCAACATAAGTAGGGTTAATAAAAAAAAGAATCGCCACCACCCTAATTTTTCGCTTTTTACTCAAATATTCTTCCAATAGAACAGGCGCCCTATTGTTTGTCAATAGCTTATTTTACCTTATTTTTGTCGACCTGTTAACTAATTATACAATACAGATATGCAAATTATTCAAAGTATTCGTGAAAAAGGAGCAGCAATAGTTATTGTTGTTATTGCCTTGAGTTTGATCGGTTTTATATTAATGGATGCCCAACAGGGCGGAAGCACTCTTTTTGGTTCTATTTCTACTTCAGTAGGAAAAGTTAATGGAGAAACCATTGAGCTTGCCGAATTCAACAAAAGAGTTAAAGAGGCAGAAGACCAACAGGCACAACGTTCTGGTCAAAGACCAAGCGGCACTCAAACCTACCAAATCAGAGAACAAACCTGGAATCAAATTATAGCGGAGAGTATTTTTTCTGGCGAAACTAAAAAGTTAGGAATTGAATTCACTCCAAAAGAATTGGCTTTTATACTATTAAGCAATGATCCAATTAATCCTTTTGTTCAGGAACCAACGTTAAAAGATTCACTTACCGGAAAGCTTGATATTAAAAAAGCACAGGATGCGCTTAAAAACATTCAAAAATCAAAAGGAGAACAAAGAGATTTGATAAACGCTCAAATCGTTAACCCATTAAAACTCAATAAAACAGTTACAAAATATTCTGCTTTGTTGAACGGTGCAGCTTATTGTCCAAAATGGCAACTCGACGAGGAAATTAAAAATGAGGTAAGCTTCTCTTCAATTACGTATGTTTCAGTTCCTTATAGCGACATTCCGGACGGAGACATAAAGATTACAGACAAGGATGTTGAAGAATATGTTAACAGCCATAAAGATCTTTTCAAACAAGAAGAGGGTAGAAATTTATCTTACTTAACGTTTAGTCAGCTTCCAAACAAAGAAGACAGCACTAAGGTGTTTGCTATGCTTGATGGCATTAAATCTTCCTTCCAATTGGACTCCAACGCACAAAACTTTGTTTCTAGAAATTCTTCAACCATTGATTTTAAAGATGAGTATGTGCCTAAGTCTAAAATATCTTCAATGGTTTCAGATACCATTTCTAAGCTTTCTGTAGGAGCCGTTTATGGGCCTTATACAGATAACGGCGGTTATGTTTTGGCAAAATTGTTGGGTTCAAAACAAATACCAGACAGCGCAAAAGCCAGACACATATTGATTGCAACAACCGATACCAAAACGGGTCAGCCATTAAGAACAGATACTGTTGCTAAAAAATTAGCGGATAGTATTTACAACGCTATCAACTCTGGATCAGATTTCACTATGCTAGCGCTTCAATATTCCAATGATGAGGGAAGCAAAATAAAAGGTGGCGATTTGGGAACTTTTGGTTACGGTGCAATGGTGCCTGAGTTTAATGACTTTTGTTTCAATAAAACATCAGGTTCAAAAGGTGTTGTAAAAACACAGTTTGGCTACCACGTTATAGATTTGATTAGCCAGAAAGATTTAAAACCTGCTTATAAAATTGCTTATGTAGCAAAAGATGTGGTGGCTTCTCAAGAAACGGTTAATAAAGCCAGTCTTGATGCAATAAGAGCTTCTACCGAAAAAACAAAAGACGCACTTCAAAAATACATCACTAAAAATGGATTGAGCCTTACCACAAATCCTTCTCTTGTAAAAGAAAATGATTTTGCTGTTGGTGCATTGCAAGATGCTAGATCACTTGTTCGTTGGGCGTTTGAAGCGTCTGTAGGAAATGTGAGCGAGCCTTTCAGCATCGGCGATCAATTTGTGGTTGCCACTTTAGATAAGATCAATAACAAGGGTGTTCAAGATGTTGCAACCGCAAGGCCCGGCTGTGAGGTTATCATAAGAAACCAAAAGAAAGCGGCCATGATTATGAAAAAATTGGGCAACAATCCAACGCTTGAATCAGCAGCAGCGGCTTATGGAAAGGCTGTTCAATACGCTGGCGCAGATTCTACCATTACATTTGCTTCCCAAATGATAAACGGAATTGGTGTTGAAGCTAAAGTTCTTGGCGCTGCTTTTAACCCTACTTTAAAGGGTAAAACCTCTGCACCAATCGAAGGCAATAGTGCTGTTTATTTGGTAAAGGTTATGGATGTTCAAGCAAAGCCATCACCCTATACAGAATCAACACAAAAGCTTGTAAATACAAAGGTATCAGCTATCAGAAACCAATCAGCGGGATGGTATGAGGGGCTTAAAAACCAGGCAGATATTAAAGACGAAAGAAGCAAACATTTTTAATCATATCGTATTTCGAAAATACATCCACATCGGCCGGCGAATTTTGCCGGCCGTTTGTTTTAATTTTGTTTTATGTCTGATTCATTAATTAACAAGGTTGCAGAAAGCGGAATTGTAACCATTGATTTAGGTGCGTTTGTACCCAAAAAACCAATTGTCGTTTTTGATATCAAGGACTACCTTTTCATGGGCTTGATTTTAAAGGAGAAAGATTTCAGAGAAGCTTTGAAAAACCTCGACCAGGAAAAATTCTCCGATAATTTTGTTGCTGTTACCTGCAGCGCAGAAGCGATTGTACCTATGTGGGCCTATATGCTTGTTGCGAGTTTATTAGAGCCGATAAGCGCTGGGGTGTATTTTGGAAACGAAGAAGAGGTTAAAAAAAAGTTGCTGCTTCAATCTATTTCAGAAATAAACACAAACGACTACGATGATAAAAGAGTAGTGGTGAAGGGTTGCGGAGAAGAGCCTATACCGGAAGAGGCTTATTTGTTGATTACAACCCGCTTAAGACCAGTTGCAAAAAGCATCATGTACGGAGAGCCGTGCAGCACCGTTCCTGTATATAAAAAAGCGAAACCTTAAGATTAGAAAGATGCGCTTTTGGGATATCTCGGAAAAGGAATTACATCTCTTATATTTCCCATACCAGTTACAAACTGAACGATTCTCTCAAAACCAAGGCCAAATCCGGCGTGAGGACAAGCGCCAAACCTTCTGGTATCAAGATACCAATCCAGCTCTTCCGTTGGTATGTGCATTTCTTCCATTCTTTTGGTAAGCTTATCGAGCCTTTCTTCTCTTTGAGATCCGCCAACAATTTCACCAATGCCTGGCGCTAAAATATCCATGGCAGCTACTGTTTTTCCATCATCGTTTTGGCGCATGTAAAAGGCCTTGATTTCTTTTGGATAGTTGGTGAGGATAACAGGTTTTTTGAAATGTTTTTCAACAAGGTATCTTTCGTGCTCGCTCTGTAAATCTACGCCCCAGTCGTTTATAAGGTATTGAAACTTTTTCTTTTTGTTGTGGTTTGATTCTTTTAGTATTTCAATTGCTTCTGTGTAGGTAATTCTTTCAAAGCTGTTGTTTACAACAAATTCAAGTTTTTCCATCAAGCCCATTTCGCTTCTTTCGTTTTGGGGCTTTAGCTTTTCTTCTTCTTCCAATCTTTGCGCAAGAAACAACAAGTCTTCTTTGTTGTTTTCCATGGCATATTTTATGATGTGCTTGATAAACTCTTCTGCAAGATTCATGTTGTCTTCAAGATCATAGAAGGCCATTTCGGGTTCAATCATCCAGAACTCTGCCAAATGTCTTGTTGTATTGCTGTTTTCTGCGCGAAATGTTGGACCAAAAGTATAGATGTCGCTAAAAGCCATTGCGGCTAGCTCTCCCTCTAATTGTCCGCTTACTGTTAGGTTAGTGCTTTTGCCAAAAAAATCTTCTTTGAAATTAATCGAGCCATCGTCGTTTTTAGGAGCAGTTCCATCCAATGGCAGCGTGGTTACTTTAAACATTTCACCTGCACCCTCCGCATCACTTGCTGTAATGATGGGCGTGTGTAAATAAACAAAACCCTTCTTATTGAAGAATTCATGAATAGCGAAAGCAAGAGTATGACGAACCCTGAATACTGCACCAAAAGTGTTGGTTCTGAATCTAAGGTGTGCAATTTCTCTTAAAAATTCAAGACTGTGTTTTTTGGGCTGAAGTGGAAATTTTTCGGCATCGCTGTCTCCCAAAATATCAATAGTGTCGGCAGTCATTTCAACCTTTTGTCCCTTACCTAAAGAGGCAATTATTTTTCCGGTAGCTTTTATACATGCCCCGGTTGTAATTCTCTTTAATATTGACTCCTCTAGCGAACCTAATGCAACAACAATTTGTAAATTATTATTGGTGCTTCCATCGTTGAGGGCAATAAACTGGTTGTTTCTGAACGTTCTTACCCAACCCATTACGGTTGTGCTATAGTCTGTTTTTTCAGAGAGAAGAAGTTCTTTTATTCGTGTGCGCTTGTTAAGCATGATGGGAATTGTTTTACAACAAAGATAAAAAAGTGAGTCCTAATTATCGGAGGCTTAATTTGTTCTTTGTCTTGAAAAATGATTCTTTTTTTTCGCTCCACCATAATTGCCGGAACGATTGTTATTGTTGTTTCTTTTTATTGCAGCCGGTTGATTGCTTTTTTGAATATTGAAGGCGGTATGATAAGGATGCTTATCGTTCACCACAATTTGTAATCCAATTAGCTTTTGAATGTCTTTCAGATATGCCACTTCCTCTTCTTCACAAAAAGAAAAAGCAACACCACTTAACCCAGCCCTTCCTGTTCTTCCTATGCGGTGAACATAGGTTTCGGGAATGTTGGGTAAATCATAGTTGATAACATAGCTTAGCTCA
>CANHMN010000074.1 GCA_947461645.1 Chitinophagaceae bacterium
AATGGATTAATGCAAAGGTTCAGCAATTTCTATTGCTGTTAAATACAAGGATTGACTAAAAGTACCGGTTGATACGCTGAAAAACTATGATAAAGAAGGCGGTCCCCTATTGGAGCATTGTTGGATAAGTGATGTAGGGATTGAAAAAACATAAAACTGTTCAAGAGGTTGGGAAACGATGAAAGGTTTTTCAAGTCTCACAAATTTTACATCGCTAAAAATTGAGTAGTGATGAGAACATATTTGACAGTTTGCTTCGTCTGCCTGTTGGGTATAATTTGAAAAAGATGTTGATTCTTTTTTCTTTGATGATTTATCTGTTAAGGTAATTGTTTCAAAACCATGTTGATGCCATAGCTGAACCGGAGTAGCAATAAAGGCATACATAGCCAATAATACGGCGTTAATGAAAGTTTTGTATTTTCTAATTGGCCTCAATTTATGTAACGTTGTTGCAAATATATGACTTCTTATTGATTATCAAAAGAAATATAAAGCTGCAACTTTTGATTTTTTAGAGATAGCATTTTTTAATTTCTTATTCAATCTGGAGCCAATTTGATGCAGCGTGTTTTGTCAAAATAATTAGTCATATTGGACATGTGATTAGAAATGATGACAAGTTAATTGCCTGTAAGAGCGCTAGTACAATTGCATCTTTTTGATTCAAGGCAAACTCCTACTTTCAACTTAATTTTATAATCTGTAGGTACTAATACAGTGGTTATTGCAAAATGTCGTTCAAATGACGTCCAATTGACGCCTATATGTCGAAAATTTTTTCATTTACTAATATCATATTTGCAAAATGGAATTTGGCGCAAAATTAAAAGAGATTAGAACAAGTTTGAATTACTCTCAAAAAGAGCTTTCTGAGCAAACAGGCTTAACCCTTAGAACAATTCAAAGAATTGAGAATAATGAGGTGAAACCAAGTCTTTATTCCTTAAAAGTAATTGGAGAGGTATTGAAAACGGACTTGTCTGAATTTGTAAAATCGTCCGAAGCCAAACCTTATGAATTTAATTTCACCATTAAAATCACAGATATGAATCAATTCTTAAATGACTTAAAAAGCTTGGTAAAAACCCACTGGAAAACAATTTTCATTATTGTTCTTGTAATTTATCTATTCACAAGTTATACTGATATTAAATCTGGTATAATGGATGCTTGGAGCGGAAAATAACCCCCTGCTTTTTTATCCGAGGTTTAACCTTTTAAACTATATCGTTCCGTTGTAAATAAAATCATTGGAACGATATAGTTTAATTCAGGCGAGTTTTTACAATAGCTTATACAGCTTAGTCCATAGATCGCTTACCCAAGCTGCTTTGTTGGCAAATACACTAATTGTGGCGGAAATGAAAAACAAAAAGCAGATTATAGCACTATGCTAAATTTCGAATCGTACGTTTAAGGAAATCATCATTTCAATTTGTTAATGCCTCGTTAATATCCCTCTTTAATAGGAATTCAAACTTGCTTTTTAATTGTACAGTAAACAAACTGACAAAGGCATTGTTAAATTTGCACATCAGTTTCAATGCTTTCAATAAACTACCTCCCTTAAATTAAAATTAATTTTTTATGAAGTATTTAAAATTTCTTCCTTTGGTATTTCTGATCAGTTGCTCTGTTGTCAAGCCCAATCAAATAGGCGTAAAGACTACTTTGGGTAAGATCAACTCTAAAATCAATCAGCCGGGACCGGTACTCTTTAATCCATTTTCGACGAAAGTTATCAAACTAAATGTTCGAACCATGAATCTATCTATTAGAGAAAATCTACCATCTAAAGAAGGTTTGACTATATTATCTGAAAGCTCAATTCTTTATCACATCAAATCGGAAGATGTACCAAAAATTATTCAGGAAACCGGATTAAGCTTCGAGGAAAATTTAATACTGCCAGTATTTAGATCTGCAGCATCTGATGTTTGTTCTCGCTACTACGCAAAGGACATGCACAGTGCGAAGAGAAATGAAATTGAAAAAGAAATTCAAAAAAGACTTTCAGAAGTGTGCGAACAAAAAGGATTTGTGATTGAAGCAGTACTATTGAAAAGCATATCATTGCCGCCAGGACTAACCAAGTCAATCGAAACCAAGTTGGAAGCTGAGCAGGAAGCTTTGAGAATGGAATTTGTTCTTGATAGACAAAAGAAAGAGATGGAACGCCAAATAATTGAGGCAGAAGGGGCAAAGAAAACTAATGTAATACAAGCAGAAGCAAAAGCAGAGACTATGAAAATTGAGGCAGAAGGAAGAGCAAAAGGAATTGAGATTGAAGCTAAAGCAAACAAAAATGCCAACGATATGCTTAGCAGCAGCATTAACCCTAATATTTTAAAGCTCAAACAGATTGAGGCATTCATTAAATTATCTACTTCGCCTAACACCAAAACTATTATCACAGAAGGAAAAGGAAATCTACTAAACTTAATTGGTGAGAAATGATATTGAGTTGAACATTATTGCCATTAAAAAAAGCCCGGAGAGATTTTTTTCCGGGCTTTGTTATAAATGGAGCACCATTTTATTTCCCCATCACTTTGAATCGATAGGAAAAACCAAATGCAACATAATTATCAGGTGCATTTTGGGTTACACCAAATCCACCTGACAAATCAATCATGATGTTATTGTTGATCAAGTAAGTAAAGCCGCCATCAAAACCGTGCCAGGCTATGGAAGATCTTGGCGCGAAGCCATATAACTCAGCATACATACCTAATTTATTGGTAATTGACAACCCTGTAGCAAAAGTATAAAGATAGCTTTCTTCAGCAGTTTCTCCATTCCATTCAGCACCCAAATTATATGAAATGGAAAATGCAGGAGTAATGTTATGAGCCATCAAAAATCTAAAAGAAGGGGCTGCAAATGTAGTTCTTAAGTTTTTAGTGCTAACGTTTGCAGTAGTGAGGTGACCAATAAAGGAAGTATGTGGCACAATTCCTTTTTCTTTCCATAAATTGGCTTTAAAACCAATGGTAACAGGCATCAATCCTATTACACTTTTACCACTCACCAAATCTTTGGTTTCTGCAATTTCTGTTATTAGTCTCATTTCCAATCGATCGTTGATGCCGTATTTCCATAAGCAAGAAGGATAAGTGAAAGCTCTGCTCGTTTTATCGGAATTTTCCATTAGAAAACCATTTTCGGCTTGTATGTATCCAACAGGAACGATGGCTGGTGTTTCTGTTTGATCTGGCCTGTCTAACTGTATGGGTCCGATTTGTTGAGCATGTCCATTTTTTACATTGGTTAAAATAAACCAAAGGACAAAGTAAATTATCTTATTTTTTACAGTCATTTCAAATTACATCTTCGGTTATAAAAACTAAACATCCCAAATTTATTTTTCGGTTCTCATTATGCTGAAAGAGAATTGATCAATTTTACGAATACCCTTTTCAAATTCCATAAGATCCATGGGCTTAACAAGATAATGTTGTACAAACGGTCTTGACTTTTCCAAATCTGCCGGTGCGCGGGAGGATGAAACAATGAAAATCGGTGTATCCTTCAAGGCATCGTCTTTTCGAATATAGGAAATCACTTCATGTCCGTTCAATCGGGGCAAATTAATATCCATGAGTATTAAATCTGGCAAAGTGTGTTTGCCTTGTTTGGCATCTTCCAGATATTCAATCGCGGCTTCACCATGGCTAACCGAATTCAGAACGTTAGAAATCTTTCCATCATACAATGTTTCTTCTGTAAGCAGTACATCACCATGATTATCTTCCACCATTAATATAGAAATAGGCTTTACCATAATTCCACTAGTTTTTAACGAGTAATTAATTTGGGTAAACTGAAATGAAAAGTAGTTCCCACTTGATGTTCTGATTCTAACCAAATACGCCCACCCATATTCTCAATGATTTTTTTCGTTATTGCCAAGCCCATACCCGACCCCTCATATTCCTCTTTGGTATGTAACCGCTGGAAAATGACAAAAATACGATCAAAATATTGCGGAGGTATACCGATACCATTATCAGAAAAGTGAAACAACCATTGATCTTCTTCCTCCTCCATTCGCAACTCAATTTTGGGTTGAACTTCAGGCTTAGCGTATTTGAGTGCATTGTCAAGTAAATTCATCAAAACCTGCTCCAAAGGGGATTTCCACGTGAGCATTTTTATGGGATTAATCAGTTTAACTTCAGCGTTTCGCGATTCTATTTTATTTATATAAAGCAACTTCAGGCTATTGAACAACTCTTCTAGATCTACTTCTTCCATTGCACTTTTAGTTTTTCCCACTCTTGAAAACTCGAGTAAATCCAAAATGATTTTTTTCATACGCACGGAGCCCTCTACAGCATACCGAATATATGTCTTGCCTTTTTCATCCACAGTATCTGCATATTTCTTTTCAAAAAGTTTAAGAAATTCACTAATCATCCTCAGTGGTTCCTGTAAATCGTGTGATGCAACGTATGCAAATTGTTCCAGCTCCTGATTGATTCGGATAAGTTCCTTGGCTTTTTTTTCCACTTCCATCATTGCGTTTCTTCTCGAAATAGCTGATGACAAGTTTGATGTGATGCTCTGAAGGAAATGAAGCTCCTCCTCTTTCCATCCTCTCTCATTCGTACAATCATCAAAACCAATAAAGCCATACATTTTACCTTCAATCCAAATCGGCAAGACAAGAATGGAAAGTATATCTTGACTCGATAAAATCTCTTTGGTATTTCCCTCCGGCATTGTCCTAACAATAGCCTCGAAAGGCTTGTTGTCTTGTAATGGCCTCATGAAATCAGCAGCTATTTCTACAGGAAGGTTTTGCAAATCGGGGTTGTCAAGCATGGGCTCAATTCCATTCTTTACCCACTCAAATCTTTGACTGGTTAACTCTTCCTGGGTTACGGGATCCGTATGAAACTCGAAAAAATAAATTCGATCTACTCTTACATGCTCGCCAACCAATGCGAACACTTGTTTCAAGGCTGTTGTCCAATCGGAATAATCTAAAAAAATAGAAACAATCTCGAAGTTTTTCTTTAGAAGAAAGTTCGTTTCAAATGAATTGGATGATGAGCTCATAAAAAATAATTGATACTGTAAGTTATAAAAGAAAGTCTGAAATTCAAGCCGGTTTTATGTGCTACTGATCTTAAGCAATTGAATGCTGTTAGCGTTTTTTGGGAGAAAATGTTGCTTATAACTACATCAATGAAATTGTGATGTTTACTAACTGATTTACATCAGAAATAACGATTAAGGTTGTTTGTTATTTTCTTTTCTTCTGGTATGTTTACCCAGAATTCTGCTGCTCTCTTTCTTCACAAGTTCATTGTTTCGGTGGCCCCATATTTTTTTACGAGCTTCTTTTCCTGCTGATTCTATATCTACTATTGGTAGCGGATAATCGCGACCAATTAGAATACCATATAATTGCTGTTCCATCAAACTCATTTTATGAGGCTCATGTATGTGCTCTTCAGGTAAATTTTCTAACTCCGGCAACCATTGTTTTATGAAAACACCTTTCGGATCATGGTCTCTACTCTGTTTTACCGGATTATACATTCTTATCGTATTGATTCCTGTAGTTCCGGCTTGCATTTGAAACTGAGGATAATGTATTCCTGGTTCATAATCCAAAAACAACCGCGCCAAATGATAAGTTGCTTCGCGCCAATCCTGATATAGATGGTGACAAAAAAAACTTACCAGCATGGCCCTCATTCTAAAATTTATCCAGCCGGTTTGTTTTAAACAACGCATACAGGCATCAACTAAGGGAAAACCTGTTTTACCCTCTTTCCAAGAATCAATAAATATTTCATTCTTCGGATGATTCAATAATTCATAGCCTTCATTAACACACGAAGTTTCATAACTGCATTCCATTTCAAACTTTTGAATGAAATGACAATGCCATTTCAGCCTTGTTAAAAAATTAGTGTAAGGAAATTTAATTGATACCTGCTTTGAATGATGGTAAACAAATTGATATGCCTGACGTATAGAAATATTACCCCAACTCAGGTATGGCGAAATTCTTCCGCAACTCGTTCTGCTTTCAAGAGGTTTGCTGATGTTTTTACTGTATAGTAATCCTCGGCCGGAGACAAAAGATTCCAAATATTTATAAGCGACATCCTCACCCGCCGGCTGAAACTGATTGGGATAAATATTCAGCTGTTGTTCTAAATCATACTGCAACGGAAAGGGATTTTCAATGAATAAGGGTCGCTGAACCGAAAAGGTATTTTTGATAAGTGGGGTATGCATCATTTCAAACCATTTCTTGTCCCATCCCGACCTGTTTTGAATCCCCCTTAGTATTCCATCCCTTTGATACTGATGCCATGTAACACATTTCAATTTGCAATATTCAGCTACGGCCTTGTCTCGATTGTAAGTAAGCTGAATGCCGCTTTCCTGATAGCTGAATATATTTCTGATCTCATATTGCTTGTTGATGGAATCTAACACAGCAAGAACTTCGGCATGAAAGATTACCACCTGTTTGTTAAATGGTTTCAATTTCTCATTTAATCTTAAAATAGAGTGGCGCTGAAATTGGAGGTGTCTCAATGAAGTGTCAGGATAGTCAATAACGGAAGGCTCGAATATAAAAATGGGTAAATAGGGAATAGCATCCTCCTCTGCATATTTAAAGGGAAGATGATCCTGAGACCTTATGTCTCTTTTGATCCATACTATATTTATTATTGGTTTCTTCGACATGAACCTTCCCTTTGGTAACTGTTATATTGGTATTGCGCTGTTGTTTTCACTTAGACAACAAATTGACTGATAAAATTGTTTTCGGAAATCGAATGCATAATACATCTTATAAAAGGTTACCACCTTCGTGCGTGTTATAGCCTGCGCAAGTTTTACCCGGATATTCTTCGTTGGTGATGACACCAACAAAGGCGCAAGCTCCCTTCTCCCTTGGGATAGAAACAGAAGTGAGGTAAGGATTTGCGCGTGGCCTGGCAAAACGCGCGGAGCGATCGGGTTTGCCTTGATTTTCTCTTTGATTGCTTTCTTTATATCAAGACAAAGAAAGTAATGATAATAAATTTAGGTATTGGGTGAATGGTTAGAATAATATACTCATAACCATAAAACCAAACTCCCTTCTCCCTTGGAATAGAAACAGAAGTGAGGTAAGGATTTGCGCGTGGTCTGGCAAAACGCGCGAAGCGATCGGGTTTGCGTTGATTTTTTCTTTGGTTACTTTCTTTATATCAAGACAAAGAAAGTAATGATAGTAAATTTAGGTATTAGGTGAATGGTTAGAATAATATACCCATAACCTTAAAACCAAACTCCCTTCTCCCATGGGATAGAAACAGCGGTGAGGTAAGGATTTGCGCGTGGTCTGGCAAAACGCGCGGAGCGATCGGGTTTGCGTTGATTTTCTCTTTGATTGCTTTCTTTATATCAAGACAAAGAAAGTAATGATAATAAATTTAAGTATTTGGTGAATGGTTAGAATAATATACTCATAACCTTAAAACCATGCTCCCTTCTCCCATGGGATAGAGATAGCGGTGAGGTAAGGATTTGCGCGTGGCCTGGCAAAACGCGCGGAGCGATCGGGTTTGCCTTGATTTTTCTTTGGTTACTTTCTTTGTATCAAGACAAAGAAAGTAATGATAGTAAAATCTAGGTATTGGAATATCTCATAACAGAATGTATA